>NZ_JCBCUW010000081.1:0-13147 GCF_059862525.1 Pseudomonas sp. MF08875 | reverse complement strand
GACCGTCGAAGCCGTCAATCGGACAGTAGCGAGGATCAATCTACGCCCGCGCAAGCGCTTGGGCTGGAAGACGCCGTACGAAGTGCATACAGGGGTGAGCGTTGCACTTATGTGTTGAATTCAGGCTTGGAAAAGTCCGCTTTGGGTCGACTTTTGTCTGTCGCGACCGGCGACACCCGACCCACAGCAGCCGGTCGTGGCGCCTAGGAATCCGTAGGAAATTAACTTCGCCTCAAAGAAAAACCTCGAAGCCGATGCGTCACAGATAGATACCTCTTCTGAAAAAGCTAATTGTCCGCTGCATACTCGACGGCGATATGGCTATTTGATATCTTCAAGCTCGGCAAGTGTGACTCTCCATGACCAAGGATGCGTGATGAACGACGTTGAAGATCAGATAATTGAACTAAAAAAAGCCGTAGCTTATGATAGTAAAGATTTTACTATCGAAATTCTTGTTAAAAAGTACTTAGAAAAGATTGATGAAAATGAGAACGAGATATTTGTACCAGACTACCAGCGAGATTTTGTCTGGGACACATCACGACAATCTCGACTGATCGAGTCGATCGTCCTTGGCCTACCCATTCCGCCTATCTTTGTAGCAGAAAACAAAGATGGCCGCCTCGAGATTGTGGATGGCTCGCAGCGCGTAAGAACTCTGAGCGCCTTCCTAAGTAACGAGCTGACACTGGAAAGCCTGGAAAAGGTCACCAAACTCAACGGTATGTCATATGATGATTTTGACGTTTCGAGGAAACGCAAATTCAACAACATGACCATCACCGTAATAGTTCTTTCTGAAAATGCTACTGAGGAAGTTAAGAACGACCTCTTTGAGCGTATCAACAAGGGCAGCGACATCCTCCGTAATATGGAAACCCGGAAAGGTATTTATCGCGGGCCTTTCACAGATTTTATTTACATAAAATGCGCGACCAATCAAGAATTCCGCGATTCCATCATCCTCTCTAAAACCGTGAAAAATCGCCAAGAGCATGAAGAACTTGTCCTGAGATTCTTCGCCCTCATCGATATGCGCCCTAAGTACGCTGATTTCTCGAGAAGTGTTAGCAAAGCGCTGGACGATTACATGGATGGGAAGCGTGAAACTTTCAGCAAAGAGGAAGAGCAACACAAACTGTTTATCTTTAACCGCATGATCGATTTCGTGACAGAAAACTTTGAATTTGGGTTCTCAAAAAGTGCAGGAAAAGAAGTATCCCGCATTTTCTTCGAAGCAGTTTCCGTTGGGTGCCATCTCGCACTTGAGGAAGCCCCCAACCTCAAGCTTCCGAAGAAAATTGATGTGCGATACTTCCTGCAGGATCGAGACTTCAACAAGTCAGTAACCGGTCAATATCGCACGCACTCCTCGGAAAACTTGAATAAGCGCATCAACCATATCAAAGACCGCATTCTTGCCCTTTCGGTCAGGGCCTAGGGTCATGAAAGGAGTTACGTCAGACCTCCTTGAACGCAACGTCTCGATCAACCGACTGTTTACCCACATTGAGGAAGTGTCGGATCAGCGGGGGAAAATTGAGGTGGTCGTTGTCCTAAAGGCGAGCTTTTTCGTGGCACTGTATAACAACATCGAAGCTACGGCCTACGCCACACTTGAGAAAGTACACTACCGGCTTGGACTTCGGAAGTACAGCGAACTTACGGAAAAGCTTCAGAAACGCATGTTGGAGTATAGCTTCGGAAAAGGCCGATCAGCCGACTTGAAGGACGCATCGAAGGTAGAAGCCATGAAGCAAAAGATCCTGGCTGAAGACCTTCGTTTTCCATCGATTCATGACTTCCTCAACAGGAAGACCATATTTTCTGGAAACCTGGATGCGAGGCGATTAGGCGAGATAGCCGATGAGTATGGTATGAAGCCACCTCAGTTTCGAGGAATAACTCAACACGTGCTGACCGTCAAAAACAAGAGAAACAAGATCGCTCATGGAGAGCTCTCCCTCTCTGACGCCGGCAAGGGGATCAAGAATGGTGAGCTGGGGAAGATCTTTGATGCAGTCAACCTTGTCTTAGAGGATTTCATCAGCACCACAGATGAATTCCTGACGAAGGAACTTTATCTCGCGTAACTGCCATGCAACTCAAGCTTGCGTCAGCGGCCAGCCTCACGAGACGGCCACTGGCGCCTGCTTTATTATTGCGATCCACGCAATGGCGCTGTGAACTGCCGAAGCCCGATACAGTCACGGCGCGGACGACTGGTCGGATTAGGAAGCTTGAATGCCTGCTTCAGGCCGATTTCTGCCTTTCGTAACTGGCAGAAATTGGCCAGTTGCAGCTTGGCAGGGATACACGCCCGCTCGCTGTCATTTGCTTCTAACATGTCGACCTTGTTTCGCACAGGGTCAAGGCTGCCGCCGTCATCTATCGTGCATCCTTTGCACGTTATGTTTTTCTGCGACTGACATGTCGTCATCCGTCCGTCATCTCATGCGAAGCTGGGTCACAGCCTGAGCCAGTCCGCCCACTTTCCGTAGATTTCCGACGGTAGAACGGTCTGAAATCGAATCCTGGGTGCTCAGCGATCGGTCACCATTTGGCTCTTACAAAGAAGAGAGCCTTCGTCATGAGCAAAGAAGCACAAACGATAGTCACCCTGTTGGATCAGCAGTACGAGCAGTTGCTTACGGACGCGAGATGCTTGGTAGCAAGCTATGTGGATGCGTCCATGAAGCTGTACAAAAAGACCGGGGTCAAATCTGTCGTGGCTGCCGTTTCAATCAAGCAAACGAGCCCGAATGCGTATTCGATCTACTGGTGCAAACTGGTGCCGCTGCAAGGACAAAAAAACAAATTCGCGCCCCTGACTATTGCCAAGGGGAATGGCAAACATAAATACCCGGCTTCCTCGTTTGAGTTTGTGGAATACCCATACCGTCACCTCGTTCTGCAAGTTGAGGGGCGGCTTGCAGAGATTCGCCGCGTTGCGAGCGAGAATCGTCAGCTACGTCGGACGTTGGTCGCTTATGAGAAGAAGCTGTCTAGATACCAAGCGCTTAATCATGGCGACCTCTATTCGGGAGGGTAGCGGCTGAGTACCTATAAGCAGTGCCGAACAGATTTGACCCGATTGTAAATCCCGAAAGCCCCGTTCAGCTTGCTCTGGCGGGGCTTTCTCGTATCAGCAGTGAACTACGGCGAGATATATTGCTGCGCTTGATCAGGGAAGGCGACGGGTTCGGGCTATAAGCAGTGTAGGGCGCTAAATCTACTCGCTGTCAGCCAGCAGGCCCATTCAGGCGGGGGCGGAGGCCGTATTTGCTATTAGCAGTGACGCTTACGACCAAGTCTGCCGCCCAGCTTTGATCTGTATTAGTAGTGAAAGGCTTCACTTTCATAAAATAAACATTGGTAGGTGCCGTTCCTGTTGGTACCTGTGTCGCGCAGCGGGTGGTGACGGTAACGCGCTACCCGTGGCTGCCTCGCTGCTGTTCGAATGCAATGCGGTTCATTACGCAGATGGGAATGGGGTAGCCCTGGATGTGGGTCGTGAGAGCCTCGTTGCCTGCGATCACCATGATGCAGGATAGGCCTCTGCGGAAGCGCATCCCTCGTCCCGAGTAGTTGCGCGGGATGATCTCCCATGATTCGTCGTCGTAGTAACAACCAACGATTTCTGACCAGCGTAATTGGATGCCCGCGCCCATGATGCCTACTGGGGCCAGGCAGAAAATTTCTACCTGGGTATCCTGCCCAAGAGGTACAGCGTAAATCCGACCGTTTGGTGCAATAGGTGGGAAGTACTGCCCGTTACCAAGGTGACGAAATTCCATGGTGCTGCTCCGGTTAGATGAGGTCGCTAAACACTCTCCGGTAGCTTTCGGAAAACCCAAGATGAGATGCTGCCCATGAGTCCGCGCACGGGTTTTAGCGTACTCGGCAAGCTAGCTCGCCACACGGAGGGCGTGCATGTTGCAGATCTAAATGCTTCGGCGCTCCGGTCACTTTCGCTAGGGTGCGGAAATTGACAACCCTTCCGAAGTCATCCCATGACCTCATAGGCTTGGGAAAATACTGCGTATCGCAGCGGTAGTGTGCCTTGCCGATGGATTTGGGTAAGCGCCCGCTGCCAAGGGGCAGCGGACAGTTTGTTGCAGGTATCTGGCCGTTCCGCTGAAGGCTCAATCGTCGCCGTGCTTCTTGTCCAGGTACGCTGCGACCATATAGCCAATTACACCTGCGATAGTCAGCGCACTGATGACGGCAAGCACGGCATATACAAGCAATTCAAAACGATCCATTCCCTGACTCCTTTAATTCGAACCCTGCCAAGGTTAAGGGCGTCTGATCTAATCCCAAATCTGCGGTGTGATGGCTTAGCGATTGGTACCGGCGGCTTCCTTCCTCAGGTTGGCTCGGGCACCAACGTACGCATCAGTTTCCCAGATACGCATATTCCCGAGCTCGTAGGCGACGTGATTCCGGGCCTCCAGATCCTCATCTTGGGGAGCTTTGCCCCCAAGAATCGGGGCGTGGTGACCAGACAATCGCCAGTAGAGCTCGCAGGCATATGCCGCGCGACAATCATCAATGTTTAGTCCGTGAGAAAGTAAAAGCTCTTGAGCTGCAGGTAGGTTCTTTAATTTCCATGTACGCCAAGCTGCTGGTGTCGCGTGGCTGCTGCCCTGAAGTTTTTGAAATGCCGCGGCCTTCTTCAAAATTACAATTTGCTCAGGGGCAGAGATATTAATGATCCGATGCTCATGTTTATCTTTGCTGAACACATAAAAGATGTTTTCTTCTTCGGCGTCCTTGTGAGCATCTTCTGCGTCGAAGAAAAAAGCCTCAAGCAATGACATGCCGAGGTATCGAACTGACCTGATTAATGTTGCTAGCTGCTCTGAGTGGAGAGCCTGAATATCCACCATCGCGGCTTCAAACTTAGTACGGTCAAGACTGCGCGGTACGGTAATCCGTGCATAGCTTGGAAAGCCAAGACGGCTATCGACGTTAGCCGCTACGCCTTTCCAGTGCCCATTAGTTGCGAAGCCCATCACTACATATACAGTCTCAAGCAGGCCCGACACGCTTTGCAGTGGGAGATTTCCTTGGTATGTCTGGATATAGAGCTCTTCCCCGTACTCCCTCACCAATTTTTTATTGACGAATTCCAAGATGTCTACCTCATGAGACTCGTTGGCATAAGCACTAAACTGCGCCCATTGCTGGTCGTGGATCATGGCCTCGTGCTGACTGAGAAGCCCGCGCCGGACTGCCTCCCTGAGAATTGCCGAACCGGCCTTGGTCAAGTCCCGATCAAAATGTGCGTGGAAACTCTGCTTCATGGTCATTCCTCCATTCAGCTCAGGTGCTGAGCTGCTGAAGGAAATGTTGAGCGAGGAAAAATATTCTGGGGTTCGGTTTTGGTCGCTTTCAGCGCCTGAAATTGACGAGCGCATCCGTCCAATAAACGGTCGTTTATGGCACACCTATTCCAGATGAGCTTTTGGGCTTGGGATTTACCACTTTCCTGTCACTTTTCCCGTACCGAAATCAGTGTGAGAAAAATGTATGGGTAAGCGGATTGGGTACGCCCGAGTTTCGACTGATGATCAGAATCTCGACCTGCAGCGAGATGCACTTGCCCTGGCTGGGTGCTCCTTGGTCTACGAAGAGACCATTAGCGGCAAGTCAGCGGATAGGCCGGAGCTGGGGCATTGTCTCAAGGCTTTGCGCAGTGGCGACACTCTGGTCGTATGGCGACTAGACCGCCTCGGCCGCTCCTTGCCTGACTTGGTTGGGATCGTCAGTCGGCTGGAGCAGGAAAGGGTGGGGTTCGAGTCGATCAACGAGCGAGTCGAAACCACCAGCGCTGCCGGCAAGCTGATCTTTCATGTGTTTGCTGCCCTGGCCGAGTTCGAGCGCAACTTGATTCGAGAGCGTACCCGCGCAGGGCTGGCGGCGGCTCGCGCTCGAGGACGTCAAGGTGGTCGTAAACCTGCGCTGGAAGAGGCTCAAGTCCGCGAAATAAAGGCTCTGCTTAAAGATCCACAGATTCAGGTTGGCACTGTAGCCAAGCGATACGGGGTATCGAGAACAACGCTGTATCGGTACGTCGGTAAGGCAGGGCCGAGATAATTTAATTTGCACCTGGCAGCACACGAAACTGCGACTAGGGGATTATGAGCGTCCTGGAAGCGCTGTAAGCCAGTGAGCTGAACGTAGCGTCGTGTATGGCTTTTGGGGGGGGTGAGCAAAAACTGTACAACCTGAGCACTCTACCGCCAGGGTCGCGTGTTGTTGCCGGGAAACGGTCTTAGGTAGCTTCGGGTTTAAAAGCTTCGCCAGGCACTATTGAGCATCGCGGGCACGAAGGTTGACAGATACCATAATTTGCACAAAAATGCCGGTTGACAGTACCTATGTTTTGCACGCTTTTATGGAGAGGCCCATGCCCCCGATCCAACACCCGAGTGAGCTGGAACCGAGGCTAAAGCCGGAACACGTCGAGCTGATCTGCAATAACGCTCTGGATGCGGCTTACCGTGCGTTGGAAGTCACCTCTACTGATGACGATACCAACTGGACTATGGGAACACTTCCGTATGGCCGCGTTCACGGCCGGTTCAAACGCCTACACCGCGATCCGGCCCTTCCGTGGCTGCTGCTCACTAACCGCACCATGGACTTCACGCTGAGTGTGAATGGCGTGCTGATGCAGGTAGTAATGGACGATCCCGAGGTCCGAAAGAAAGGGTATCGACTGCAATCCAACCGAGTTGAGCTTTACCAGGCTAGCCTGCTGGGGCCCGCGATCGACAAGAACATTACCTGGCGTTTGTATGTCGATACTGACGGCAACTTTGACGGGCCGACGCTGACTGCTTCGGTTCTGGGCTTCGATACCAACCGGAACGTCGTATGTAAGTGGGTGCATGATTACGTGCCTCTGTTTGCTCCTCGTACCACCGAGCTTCCACAAGAGGTGGCAATCGATGAACCATTAGTCGCTCGTCGGGACAAAGATGCAGACCAGAGCGCAACACGAGATGCTGATCCAGTAAATGAATGACAGAACAGGCTTTCTGCCTCTTGGCGACGAGTTTTCGCCCGACAAGCTCCGTCTCGCTAGATGCGCTGCGGGGCGTTCGCTCGCCGATATTGGAGTGCTCTTGGGCGTTACCCGGCAATACGCGCACAAGCTGGAAGTCAATGCGATTCCTTCGGGCACTCAACTCGCCCAGCTATCCGAAGCCTTGGGCGTGCGCGAGAGTTTTTTCTTCACGCCACGACGCAGTTCGGTGGAGTTGGAGCAATGCCATTTTCGAAGCGTCCGATCCTCCTCGCAGACTCTCAAGAAGACCATTGCGGCTCAGGTCGAGATGTTTGAGCTGCTGATTGACGAGTTGGATAAGGAGGTTGCTTTTCCTGCAGTGAGTTTCAGCATGCTTGAGGAGCCTGTATCCGGTATCAACAAGATCGAGCAGGTTGCTGAAAAATTTCGCCGTGAACAGGGCCTGGGGATCGGCCCCCTGTCCAGTGTGACCAAGCTGGCAGAAAAAGTTGGCGTGCTGGTGGTAAACCTAGCCGAAGCCGATGACAAGGTCGATGCGTTCTCGTTGTCCAACAAACGACCGTTGATCGTGAGGAACACCGCAAAGGTGAACCCATGCCGGCAACGTTTCGACCTTGCCCATGAAATGGGCCATTTGGTGATGCACCAAGGCATTGAGACCGGTTGCCGCCTTACTGAGGATCAGGCTAACCAGTTTGCCAGCGCTTTGTTGATGCCCCGGGCAAGTTTCGCATCAGAGTTTCCCCCTATGCGAGGCAAGTACCTGAACTGGCCGGCACTCAAGGATATGAAGCTTCGTTGGAAGGTAAGCTTCAAGGCGCTCATTTTCAGGGCTCACACCCTCGATCTGCTCACCGCCGAGCAAGCTAAGTCGGGCTTCACGTACCTCAATCGAAAGGGTTTCACGAAGCACGAAGAGTTTGACGAGTTGATCCCTATGGAATCGCCTATGCTGGTACAGAGGGCGGTCAATCTCTTGGATTACGGTACCTGGAAGCGGGTGTTGACAGCTGCCGGGCTTACGGCAGAGATGGTGACCAGGCAGTACATGCTGGATGTACCGTCATCTCCTTTGCGACTGGTCGAGGCTAACGTAGGTTAAGTCGCGCTGAAACTGTCCACGGCAGCCTGCATGCCGGCATTCAAATGGATGCCGCATATGCCAATCGCTGGGAAAGCCTTATGGGGGGCGAACAGATGGCGCTGTGGGTACATGGGCATTCGCACACCGCCGTCGACTATGACGTGGCGGGCACCCGTGTAGTTTGCAATCCGAGGGGTATCCGGGCGAAGAGACTGGCTTCCGCCCGGATTTGATCATCACGATTTAGCTGCGCCTTAGCCGATCAGGCGAGCCGTTTGCGGGTCATATGCGAAATCGGTAATCGACCCATCCCGAATGCGTTCAACCGCCTCATCGATCACATGCAGCGGCACTAGGAACCACTCCCTAGGTTTGACCGGATGGCCGAAGCGGTCTTCGATGGTCAAGTCCAGCTGCGCCGCGCCGAACAGGCGATGGAAGATGTTTTCCAGCCTTGTTCGGTTCAGGTTGTGCAACTTGTAAGTAGCGACCACCTCCACATCAGCCAGCAGGTATGTAGCGTCTTTATCCGCCCCGGCGATGCGGGTTTCCACCTTGCCACCGGTCACGCCGATCTTGTGGATCAGCTCGCGGTGCTCGGCTACGAAGGGGTGGCTGGACTGGCTGCGCAGCACATAGATAGTGCCGCTTTCTATGTCGTCCGGCTCTGCTATGTCGCTGAACAGTGGGCCGGAATCTACCTTGATGAGCCGAGATCCGGCGCGACCGTCACTGTCCTTGTAGAGCGCCCGCTGTAGGGATCGTAGCAGCAGATCGCTTTCCGTCTCATTGGAGTAGATCACGCGCAAACGCCCATTTGTCTCTGCATTCGGCGTTTTGTAGGTGTCGCCGATCTCAGCGACATAGGCAATGAGACCACTCAGAACGAAGAAGTCCCCGGCCTCAATGCTAGCGTTCTTGCCAAAGGGCTTGGTCACCCAGAGTTTTTGCTTGAGGCCTGCTTCCACTTCATCAAACAGCGGCTTGAACTTCTCGAAGTCTTTACATGGGTTCCGAGCGGCAATTTCTTCTGCCGCCTTGATTGCCGCGCTGGAGCGCACATGTCGCAGCACGGTGATGTCGTCCTGGTCGACGTACTCACTGCCGATGCCCAGCTCGGCGAGCAAGGCGTCCTCATCTAGGTCATCCACATTTACTGCGGCGACCGCAGTGCCTGACAGTAGGCCGTGACTATCCAGTCCGGCCAGTAGGGTTTGTGCCTCCGGCAGCTTGCGCAACTGATCCAGGCGCACGGCATACAAGCGCTCGAAGATATCGCGGTCTTCGCCATGCAGTGGGGCGCGGCCGTGGGTCTGATAGTAGCGCTGAATGTCCTCGAAGCCAGCGATGATGCGTTCTTCACGAGGGGTTCGAGTGACTGTCTTGAGCGTGGGGACTTCTACCCCCAGCGCATCCAGCAGGTCGTCATCGTTCATTTCAGCCATTGGCGGATTCCCCCTGCGCCGCTTTGGCTTGGGCACGGTAGCGTGCCAACGCGGCTACGCCTTCAGCCATGCGCTTTTCCCAGGCGTCGGCTGAGTTGATATCAGGCAGGCGGCCACGCTCGTTCTTGAACTGCAAAGCACGCTTGGCCAGCTCTCGCGCCTCATCTTCGGGGATGCTCACCTTCTTGGCCGCAATGCTGGCCTGCACCTGGCGCAGGGATTTTTCATCCATCGCCTTCGCCAGTACTGCATAGGCCGCATCGAAGGGGTTGATGCGGTCGATCAGGTCAATGTCCAGCTCGCGCACGTTAACGAACTTGCGCACGCCATCCAGCAGCGCCGTGCTGCCTTGCACGTTGTCGCTACCGTTTGCATCTGTCTGCGCCAGAGCCAGTTTGGCCTGCTGAGTAATGTTCATGGCGGCGATGGCGTGCTGGCGAATGGCTTCCTGGTCAACGTCGCTCAAGTCGGGGTAGCGCTCGCGCACGATCTTGCCCATGCGCAGTTGGGTCAGCTCTTCCGGCAAGGTGTTTTCCTTGTCGAACAGGCCGCGCTCCAGGACGGTTTTGTCCTGCAGGAAGCTGGTCACTACTTCGTTCAAATCTTCTTTGCAGATGCGCGTGGCTTCTGTGCTCTGCGGTGTGGTCAGGCCATTGATCTCGACATGGAACTGGCCTGTGGTTTCATTCACGCCCAGGTTGGTACCACCTGATTGGTAGCCCTCGCCACCGTTGTAAATGAAACCCTCTTTCGGCCCGGTATCTTTCGGGGTGAACTCATAGCGCGGGGCCAGCACCTGTTCCATCAGCAGGCTGGCTGAAATAGCCTTGAGCATATCGTTCACCGCCTCGACAACGGCAGCTTGATCGGCCATAGGCTCGGCGATCAGGTTGGTGAAGCGCGAGCGCTCCTTACCCTCGGCGTCGCGGGTGGCACGGCCAATGATCTGCACGATTTCGGTCAGGCTCGAACGGTAGCCGATGGTCAGCGCATGCTCGCACCAGATCCAGTCAAAGCCTTCCTTCGCCATGCCCAGCGCGATGATCACATCGACGTTGTCGCGGTTGTTCTTCTGAGCCGGGTCTTTCAGTGCGCCGAGCACTTTGGAGCGCCTGGCTGGGTCGCTGTCATCCACTAGGTCGGCCACTTTCAGCGTACGGCCGTCTTTGGCTTTGATCAGGTGAAAGCCCGTGGCCGGGTCTACACCCTGCCACTCGCCGAGCGCGCTCATGATCTCGTTAACCTCGCGCTCCTTGTCCTTGAGGCTCTCGCGGGCATTTACGTTTGGAATGTGGACGATGGTTTTCAGCGACGGGTCCAGCACCTTGGCTACCGCATCCACGTATCTGCCGGTGTAGAAGAAGTAGCCAATATCCAGCGACTTGAGCCAGCGATAGCCGTTGAGCTGTTCGTAGTAGGTGTACGTCACTGTCTCAAATTTGTTCTCTTCCGACGGAGCCAGCACGGCCTCGCTGTCACCACGGAAGTAGGAGCCGGTCATTGCAACCAGGTGCACCTTGTCGCGGTTGATAAACGCGCTCAGTTGGCTGCCCAGTTTGTTGTCTGGGTTGGCGGAAACGTGGTGGAACTCGTCGATGGCAATCAGGCGGTTATCGAAGGCGTCGATGCCCAACTCTTCCACGGCAAAGCGGAAGGTGGCATGGGTGCAGACCAGCACCTTGTCGCTGCTGTCTAGGAAGGCGCGCACGGCATCTACCTTGGACTTGGCCACACGCGGCTCATCGATGCCAGGGGCATTACACAGGTTCCACTGCGGGCCCACCTGCCAGTCCCAGTAGAAGCCATGCTGGCTCAACGACTCATCGGCGAAGCTACCGCCAATAGAGCGTTCGGGCACTACGACGATGGCCTGTTGCAGGCCCTGGTTATTTAGTTTGTCCAGGGCTATAAACATCAGGGCGCGAGACTTGCCCGATGCGGGTGGCGATTTGATCAGCAGGTACTGTTCGCCGCGCTTGGTATAGGCACGTTCCTGCATGGTACGCATGCCCAGCTCATTGGCCTTGCTGGATGCCCCAGTGTGCGCTGTAGCAATGGATACCGACGGCACTGTGTAGCTGTTGGTTGGGTTGGTAGTGTTCGTCACTGTGATTCGTCCTCCATGAGGGTGCCGTTGCCCGCCAGTTCACGTTCGATCTGTTCAATGCTGGGCAAGCTGGTTTGCAGTTCTGCAGGCAGAGATTCGAGCAATTTGTACTCGGCGATGCCCATGGGCTGGGTCTTATCGCCCAGCGCATATTCGGCCACGATCTTATTTTTGCTCTTGCAGAGCAAAAGGCCGATGGTGGGGTTGTCGTGCTCGCCTTTGACCTGGCGATCCACTGCCGTCATATAAAACCCAAGCTGGCCCAGGTGCTCGGGCTTGAACTTGCCGGCTTTGAGCTCGATCACCACATAGCAGCGCAGCTTGAGGTGGTAGAACAGCAGGTCGATAAAGAACTCATCGCCGCCTACATCCAGCAGCACCTGCCGCCCTACAAACGCAAAGCCTGCGCCCAGTTCCAACAGAAACTCGGTGACGTGTTTGACTAGGGCATGTTCGATCTCGCGCTCCTGCGCCTCATCGCGAAGGCCAAGGAAGTCAAAGCGATACGGATCTTTCAACGATTCGCGGGCCAGGTCGGACTGCGCCTTTGGCAAGATGACATCGAAGTTAGTGACCGCCGTGCCGCTGCGCTCCAGCAGACGGGTTTCGATGTGGATGTTCAGCACATTGCGCGACCAGCCGTTCGCTATTGCGCTCTGGGCATAGGCCAAGCGCTGCTGTGGGTCTTTCAGCCGGGTCAGCAGTACCAGGTTGTGCCCCCAAGGCAATTGTCCAACAGCCTGTTGGACAATTGCCGCATCCGGCCAGGCCTCGGCAAAGGCGCGCATATACATCAGGTTGGCGCGGGAAAATCCCTTCATCTCAGGAAAAGCGGTGCGCAGGTCATGGGCCAGCCGCTCGATCACTTTGGCCCCCCAGCCCTGTTGTGCCTGGCGGCTCAAAATATCGTTGCCGATCTGCCAGTACAGCTGCACCAACTCGCGGTTTACCGCCAGCGTGGCGCGCTGCTGGGCGTTGTGGATGCGACCTTTGAGATCCGCCAGCCACTCGCCGTAGCCCTCGGGTGGTGTGGTCAGGCTGGCAGGGCCACTTTCCATAGATCGACTCATGCCATTTTCCCTCGGGGCTTCTTCGGCGTGGCCTTTGCTGTGTCTGCTGTCATCTTGGTGTAGAGGTCAAACAGTTTCTCCAGCCGCTCGGTGTCGTTCTTGAAGCGACGACCGATATAGATACGTTCCAGGACTTCATCGTTGCGCTCGTGGGCGTGGCGCAGGTTATCCGGCATTGCATCCGGGGCGTACAGGTCGGCGATGGTGGCAGGAAAATGTGCTTCGCGGGCCAGCAAGATGTTCTCGGCACAGGCAGTCAGATCAGCTTTATTCTGCCTGAATTCATAGAATAAGCGCAACGCTTGAAACGAGAGGCAGAGAGCCAGCCACCGGTAGAATCCAGGCTCTCACACCGAAGGATTCAAGCGCAGATGACTACGCATTACCGGCAGCTGACTC
>NZ_JCBCUW010000080.1:0-14089 GCF_059862525.1 Pseudomonas sp. MF08875 | reverse complement strand
AGTCAGCTGCCGGTAATGCGTAGTCATCTGCGCTTGAATCCTTCGGTGTGAGAGCCTGGATTCTACCGGTGGCTGGCTCTCTGCCTCTCGTTTCAAGCGTTGCGCTTATTCTATGAATTCAGGACGGACAAAAGAAAAAGCCTCTGGAAAAGTTTGCACATTAGGAAAAAGGGTCTAAGTTCAACTCGCACGGCAATAGGATCCATTCCTGTTTTATCGTTGCCGAGGCCTCTGCAAAAGGCTTCTCGGGTACGCGATGGTATACCCGCAAAAGCACCTAACTCCCTAATTCACAATGGAATGTACCAATGCACTGATCTAAGTCAGTTGTTTGAAATAGCGCTGGATCTACGCTGTAGCCTCTCTTCTCCCGCATTGGAGTCATGCAATGTCAGAATCTCCCGGAAAACTTCGATTAGGCGCCTTAGTGGCACTTGTAGTCGGCTCGATGATTGGCGGCGGGATCTTTTCACTGCCCCAGAACATGGCCGCCAGTGCCGATGTGGGCGCAGTACTAATTGGCTGGGTTATTACCGCCATCGGTATGTTGACCCTGGCCTTCGTGTTCCAGACCCTGGCCAACCGCAAACCCGACCTCGATGGCGGCGTATATGCCTACGCCAAGGCCGGTTTTGGCGACTACATGGGCTTCTCCTCGGCTTGGGGCTACTGGATCAGCGCCTGGCTGGGCAACGTCGGCTACTTCGTCCTCTTGTTCAGCACCCTGGGCTACTTCTTCCCGATATTTGGCGAGGGCAACACCCCGGCGGCGGTCATCGGCGCTTCGGTATTGCTGTGGGCCGTGCACTTTCTGGTGCTGCGCGGCATCCGCGAGGCGGCGTTCATCAACCTGGTGACCACCGTCGCCAAGATCGTGCCGCTGGTGCTGTTCGTGTTGATCGCGGTGTTCGCGTTCAAGCTGGAAATCTTCACCGCTGACATCTGGGGCGTGAAAAACCCGGACCTGGGCAGCGTGATGAACCAGGTGCGCAACATGATGCTGGTCACCGTGTGGGTGTTCATCGGCATCGAAGGCGCGAGCATCTTCTCATCGCGGGCGGAAAAACGTTCGGACGTGGGCAAGGCCACTGTGATCGGCTTCATCACCGTGCTGCTGTTCCTGATGCTGGTGAACGTGCTGTCGCTGGGCATCATGACCCAACCGGAATTGGCCAAGCTGCAAAACCCGTCGATGGCCGCCGTGCTGGAGCACGTGGTCGGGCATTGGGGTGCGGTACTGATTAGCGTGGGCCTGATCGTCTCGCTGCTCGGTGCACTGCTGTCCTGGGTGCTGTTGTGTGCAGAGATCATGTTCTCCGCCGCCAAAGACCACACCATGCCGGAGTTCCTGCGCCGCGAGAACGCCAACCACGTGCCGGCCAACGCCCTGTGGCTGACCAACGCCATGGTGCAGATCTTCCTGGTCATCACCCTGTTCTCGGCCAGTACCTACCTGTCGCTGATCTACCTCGCCACTTCGATGATCCTGGTGCCTTACCTGTGGTCGGCGGCCTATGCGGTGTTGCTGGCGGTACGCGGCGAGACCTATGAAAAAGCCCTGGCCGAGCGCAAGAAAGACCTGATTATCGGCTCCATCGCCCTGATCTACGCGGTCTGGCTGCTTTATGCCGGCGGCGTGAAATACCTGCTGCTCTCCGCCCTGCTGTATGCCCCTGGCGTGATCCTGTTCGCCAAGGCCAAGCATGAGCTGGGCAAACCGATTTTCACCTCTGTCGAGAAGCTGATTTTCGCCGCAGTGGTCATTGGCGCCCTGGTGGCGGCCTATGGGCTCTACGACGGCTTCCTGACTTTGTAAGTAAGTAATCTCTTGTTAACTGGAGGATCTGTAATGACCACGGAAAAAGTTAAGTACGGCGTACATTCCGAAGCCGGCAAACTGCGCAAAGTCATGGTGTGTTCCCCAGGTTTGGCCCACCAACGCCTGACCCCCAACAACTGCGACGAACTGCTGTTCGACGACGTGCTGTGGGTGGCCCAGGCCAAGCGCGACCACTTCGATTTCGTCACCAAGATGCGTGAACGCGATATCGACGTGCTGGAAATGCACAACCTATTGACCGACATCGTCGCCATCCCCGAAGCCCTGGACTGGATCCTGGAGCGCAAGATCACCGCCAACCAGGTTGGCCTGGGCCTGGTCAACGAAGTCAGCTCCTGGCTGCGCAGCCTGGAGCCGCGCAAAGTCGCCGAGTTCCTGATCGGCGGCGTATCGGCCGATGACCTGCCCAACAGCTTCGGTGGCAAAACCATCGAGATGTTCCGCGACTTCCTCGGCCACACCAGCTTCATCCTGCCGCCGCTGCC
Source organism: Pseudomonas sp. MF08875 (assembly GCF_059862525.1). Taxonomy (NCBI): domain Bacteria; kingdom Pseudomonadati; phylum Pseudomonadota; class Gammaproteobacteria; order Pseudomonadales; family Pseudomonadaceae; genus Pseudomonas; species Pseudomonas sp. MF08875. The sequence goes on along the minus strand of NZ_JCBCUW010000080.1, from coordinate 11,764 downwards.
CAACACCCAGTTCACCCGCGACACCACGTGCTGGATCTACGGCGGGGTGACCCTCAACCCGATGTACTGGCCGGCCCGCCGCCAGGAAACCCTGCTGGCCAGCGCCATCTACAAGTTCCACCCGGAATTCACCAACGCCGACTTCCAGATCTGGTACGGCGACCCGGACCAGGAACACGGCAACGCCACGCTCGAAGGCGGCGACGTGATGCCCATTGGCAACGGCGTGGTCCTGATCGGCATGGGCGAGCGCTCTTCGCGCCAGGCCATCGGCCAACTGGCGCTGAACCTGTTCAAGAACAAAGCCGTGGAACGGGTGATCGTCGCCGGCCTGCCAAAATCGCGCGCCGCGATGCACCTGGACACCGTGTTCAGCTTCTGCGACCGCGACCTGGTCACCATCTTCCCCGAAGTGGTCAGCCAGATCGTCGCCTTCAGCCTGCGCCCCGATGAAAGCAAACCCGGTGGCATCGACGTGCGACGTGAAGACGCAAGCTTCCTCGACACCGTGGCCCAAGCCCTGAACCTCAAGGCCCTGCGCGTGGTCGAGACCGGCGGCAACAGCTTCGCCGCCGAACGCGAACAGTGGGATGACGGCAACAACGTGGTGGCCCTGGAGCCAGGCGTGGTGATCGGCTATGACCGCAACACCTACACCAACACCCTGCTGCGCAAAGCGGGCGTGGAAGTCATCACCATCAGCGCCGGCGAACTGGGCCGTGGCCGTGGCGGCGGCCACTGCATGACCTGCCCGATCATCCGCGACCCGATTGACTATTAATTAACCACTGACTCTGCCTGCTTGCCGCTGCCCCCACGAAGGGCCTCGGCAAGTGGATGACCTAAACCCAAGGAGAATCCTCATGGCGTTCAACATTCATAACCGCAACCTGCTGAGCCTGGAACACCACACCCCTCGCGAGTTGCGCTACCTGCTGGACCTGTCCCGCGACCTCAAACGCGCCAAGTACACCGGCACCGAGCAACAACACCTCAAAGGCAACAACATCGCGCTGATCTTCGAGAAAACCTCGACCCGCACCCGATGTGCCTTCGAAGTGGCCGCCTATGACCAAGGCGCCAACGTCACCTACATCGACCCGAACTCCTCGCAGATCGGCCACAAAGAAAGCATGAAGGACACCGCCCGCGTACTGGGGCGCATGTACGACGCCATCGAATACCGTGGCTTCAAGCAGGAAATCGTCGAAGAACTGGCCAAGTTCGCCGGCGTTCCCGTGTTCAACGGCCTGACCGACGAATACCACCCCACCCAAATGATCGCCGACGTGCTGACCATGCGTGAGCACGCCGACAAGCCGATCCACGACATCAGCTACGCCTACCTGGGCGACGCCCGCAACAACATGGGCAACTCGCTGCTGCTGGTGGGTTCCAAACTGGGCATGGACGTGCGCATCTGCGCGCCAAAAGCCCTGTGGCCGGCCGAAGACCTGGTGGAACGCTGCAAAAAATACGCAGAAGAAAGCGGTGCCCGCATCACCCTGACTGAAGACCCGAAAGCCGCGGTCAAGGGCGTGGACTTCATCCACACCGACGTCTGGGTCTCCATGGGCGAGCCTGTTGAAGCCTGGGCCGAGCGCATCGAGCAACTGCTGCCCTACCAGGTCAACGCTGATCTGATGAAAGCCACCGGCAACCCGCGCACCAAGTTCATGCACTGCCTGCCGGCCTTCCACAACAGCGACACCAAAATCGGCAAGCAGATCGCCGAACAGTACCCGCACCTGGCCAACGGCATCGAAGTCACCGACGACGTGTTCGAATCGCCCGCCTGCATCGCCTTCGAGCAAGCGGAAAACCGCATGCACACCATCAAGGCGATCCTGGTTTCGACGTTGGCTGATCTGTAAACGGCTCGTTCGGCCCACCCTGGCGCAACACCGCCAGGGTGGGAGCGAGCCCGCTCGCGATGGGGCCATGCCAGCCTTAATCCCGGTTGAATGCTCCCGCCCTATCGCGAGCAGGCTCACTCCCACACCAGCCTCGCTCCTACCTACAAGGACAACTCCCATGCGTATCGTCGTAGCCCTGGGCGGCAACGCCCTCTTGCGTCGTGGTGAACCCATGACCGCAGACAATCAACGCGCCAACATCCGCATCGCCACCGAACAAATCGCCAAGATCCACCCCGGCAACCAACTGGTAATTGCCCACGGCAACGGCCCACAAGTGGGCCTGCTGTCGTTGCAGGCTGCGGCTTACACCCAGGTTTCGCCTTACCCGCTGGACGTGCTCGGCGCCGAGACCGAAGGCATGATCGGCTACATCATCGAACAGGAACTGGGCAACCTGCTGGACTTTGAAGTGCCGTTCGCCACCCTGCTCACCCAGGTGGAAGTCGACGCCAACGACCCGGCCTTCCAGAACCCGACCAAGCCCATCGGCCCGGTCTACAGCAAGGCCGAAGCCGAGGCCCTGGCCGCGGAAAAAGGCTGGGCCATCGCCCCCGACGGCGACAAGTTCCGCCGCGTGGTGGCCAGCCCAAAACCCAAGCGCATCTTCGAGATCCGCCCGATCAAGTGGCTGCTGGACAAGGGCAGCATCGTCATCTGCGCGGGCGGCGGCGGCATTCCGACCATGTATGGTGAAGACGGCAAGCTCAAAGGCATCGAAGCGGTGATCGACAAAGACCTGTGCTCGGCCCTGCTGGCCGAACAGCTCGAAGGTGACCTGCTGGTGATCGCCACCGACGTCAACGCCGCGTTCATCGACTTTGGCAAGCCAACGCAAAAAGCCATCGCCCAGGCCCACCCCGACGAGATCGAAAAACTCGGCTTCGCCGCCGGCTCCATGGGGCCCAAGGTGCAAGCGGCCTGCGACTTCGCGCGCAACACTGGCAAAGTCGCGGTGATCGGTTCACTGTCGGACATCGAAGCCATCGTCCAGGGCACCGCCGGCACCCGCATCAGCACGGCCACCCCGGGCATCACCTATAAATGAGTAAAACCGGGCCGGCCCATCGCCGGCCCATCCCAGCCTTGTCAGGAGAGACGCCAATGGCCACGTTCGAGCCAGGTCATCTGCATATCCATCGTGCACCGCTGCAACCCGGCGATTTCGGCTACGACATCAAGATTGACTACGAAGTCGTCCAAAGCCCCAAGGATGGCGCCTCGATGCAGTTCACCATGCACGGCAACATCATCGGCAAGGACCGCGTCAGCCGCGACTTCAAGGAGCAATTCACCCTGCCCCGGGATCTGGCGTACAACTTCGCCAGCGAAGCCTTCCACATCGCCGAAAAATACGGCGTGCCCCACGAAGCCGACATCCGCTCGATGCACAACTACTACGACCGCATGTTCAGCGACGTGCAGGCACAGCTACGGGTAAAACCCGGCGACCCGGTAAAGCCTGAACATCTGGAATAAAGCCTGTGTGGGAGCGGTCTACCCCTGATGCATCAGGTGCCTGAACCACCGCCATCGCGAGCAGGCTCGCTCCCACAGTCAGTGATCGCACTCTTGGGGTTTCACCTCCCGCCCCAGCCCAAGGCATACTGGCCGCCTCCCGCCAGCCAGAAACCTCAGCCGCCCCATGCGTATCCACGTCAGCTTCATCGACCGCGTCGGTATCACCCAGGAAGTCCTGGCCCTGCTCGGCGGGCGTAATCTCAACCTGGATGCGGTGGAAATGGTGCCGCCCAACGTCTACATCGACGCCCCCACCCTCAGCCCCCAGGTGCTGGATGAGCTGCGCGAGGCGCTGTTCAACGTGCGCGGCGTGCAAGCGGTGACGGTGGTCGACATCCTCCCTGGCCAGCGCCGGCATTTGCAGCTCGACGCCCTCCTCGCCGCCATGACCGACCCGGTGCTGGCCCTGGACAGCGCTGGCGTGGTGCTGCTGGCCAACCCGGCGCTGATCGCCCTGTATGGCCGCGAGCCGGCGGGGCAAAGCGTGGCGCAATTGTTCGACGACGCCAGCCTGCTCGCCAGCCTGCTGGAACAGGGCTTTCGCCTGCCGCTGCGCGAAATCACCCTCAACGGCCAGACCCTGCTGCTGGAGGCCACGCCCATCACCGACGCCGGCGCCCTGCTGACCCTGTACCCGCCCAACCGCATCGGCGAACGGCTCTCGGCCCTGCACCACGACCACGCCGAAGGCTTCGATGCGCTGCTGGGCGACTCCCCGGCGATCCGCACCCTCAAGGCCCGTGCCCAGCGGGTCGCGGCCCTCGATGCACCGCTGCTGATCCAGGGCGAAACCGGCACCGGCAAGGAACTGGTGGCCCGCGCCTGCCATGCCATCAGCACCCGCCACGGCTCGCCGTTTTTGGCCCTCAACTGCGCCGCGCTGCCGGAGAACCTGGCCGAGAGCGAACTGTTCGGCTACGCCCCCGGCGCCTTCACCGGCGCCCAGCGCGGCGGCAAACCGGGGCTGATGGAGCTGGCCAACCAGGGCACGGTGTTCCTCGACGAAATCGGCGAAATGTCGCCGTACCTGCAAGCCAAGCTGCTGCGCTTTCTCAATGACGGCAGCTTCCGCCGCGTGGGCGGCGACCGCGAGGTCAAGGTCAATGTGCGCATCCTCAGCGCCACCCACCGCGACCTGGAAAAAATGGTCAGCGAAGGCACCTTCCGCGAAGACCTGTTCTACCGCCTCAACGTACTCAACATCGAAGTGCCGCCCCTGCGCGAGCGCGGCCAGGACATCCTCCTGCTGGCGCGCTACTTCATGCAGCAGGCCTGCGCGCAGATCCAGCGCCCGGTGTGCCGCCTCGCCCCGGGCACCTACCCGGCGCTGTTGGGCAACCGCTGGCCGGGCAACGTGCGGCAACTGCAAAACGTGATCTTCCGCGCCGCCGCCATCTGCGAAAGCAGCCTGGTGGACATCGGCGACCTGGACATCGCCGGCACCTCCGTGGCGCGCCAGGGCGACAGCGAGGTCGATAGCCTGGAGCAGGCCATGGAAGCCTTCGAGCGCAGCCTGCTGGAGAAGCTCTATGTCAGCTACCCTTCCACCCGGCAACTGGCCAACCGCTTGCAAACCTCCCACACCGCCATCGCCCATCGGCTGCGCAAGTATGGAATTGCCGCAAAGGGCTGATACGCGCCCGCTTGCTAAAGGGCGCAGCCAAAAACGACCTCCGCCGTACTGAAAACGCTACAGCGGAACGATATCGATACACGCCGCTTCCGTAGCCGTATCCCAAGGCTTTGATCCTCATAAGCTTTTTTCTTTCCCAACAGCTGTAGCGGTTTCGCTACAGCACTGGCTTCTCGCTTATCGCCAGCGATCTCCAACCTATTGTTTTATAAGGCAATAAAACTATTGGCCGCATTCTTGCTATGGGCTTTACCCATCGGCTCGGCCCTGCACGAGCATTCAATCGGCGTCCACCAGACGATTCTGGCCCTAAGGAGTTTCCATGAGCGAGTTGCGGTTTACTGAAGATCACGAATGGCTGCGCACCGAAACCGACGGCAGCGTGACCGTTGGCATCACGCCGTTCGCCCAGGACGCGCTAGGGGACGTGGTCTACGTACAATTGCCCGAGCTGCAGCACTACGACAAAGGCGCCGAAGCCTCCACCGTCGAATCGGTCAAGGCAGCCAGCGGCGTGTACATGCCCCTGAGCGGCGAAGTGGTTGCAGTGAACGCGGCCCTGGAGGCCAACCCAGAGCTGGTCAACGAGGCCCCACAAGGCGCAGGCTGGTTCTTCCGCTTTATCCCGGCCAACGCGGGCGAGGTCGGCCAGTTGCTCGACCAGGACGCCTACGACCGCTTGATTAAAGCCAACGCCCAAGCCTGAGGAGCGCCGCCATGACTGAAGTCAACCTGAGCACCGCCAACGAATTCATCGCGCGCCACATCGGCCCGCGCCAGGGCGACGAGCAAGCCATGCTCAACAGCCTGGGCTTCGATTCCCTGGAGGCCCTGAGCGCCAGCGTGATCCCCGACAGCATCAAGGGCACCAGCGTGCTCGACCTGCCGGCCGGGCAGAGCGAAGCCGATGCCCTGGCCGCGATCAAGGCCATCGCCGCCAAGAACCGACTGTTCAAGACCTACATCGGCCAGGGCTATTACAACTGCCACACGCCGTCGCCTATCCTGCGCAACCTCCTGGAAAACCCGGCCTGGTACACCGCCTACACGCCTTATCAGCCGGAAATCTCCCAGGGCCGCCTCGAAGCGCTGCTCAACTTCCAGACCCTTATCAGCGACCTCAGCGGCCTGCCGATCGCCAACGCCTCGCTGCTGGACGAAGCCACCGCCGCCGCCGAAGCCATGACCTTCTGCAAGCGCCTGAGCAAGAACAAAAACAGCCACGCGTTTTTCGCCTCCCACCATTGCCACCCGCAGACCCTTGACGTGTTGCGCACCCGCGCCGAGCCGCTGGGCATCGACGTGGTGGTCGGCGACGAGCGCGAATTGACCGACGTCAGCGCCTTCTTCGGCGCCTTGCTGCAATACCCGGCCAGCAACGGCGACCTGTTCGACTACCGCGCACTGACCGAACGCCTGCACGCCGCCAACGCCCTGGTGGCGGTGGCCGCCGACCTGCTGGCCCTGACCGTGCTGACCCCGCCGGGCGAATTCGGCGCCGACGTGGCCATCGGCAGCGCCCAGCGCTTTGGCGTGCCACTGGGCTTCGGTGGCCCGCACGCGGCGTACTTCGCCACCAAGGACGCCTTCAAGCGCGACATGCCGGGCCGGCTGGTGGGGGTCTCCGTGGACCGCTTCGGCAAACCGGCCCTGCGCCTGGCCATGCAAACCCGCGAGCAACATATCCGCCGCGAGAAAGCCACCAGCAACATCTGCACCGCCCAGGTGCTGCTGGCCAACATCGCCAGCATGTACGCGGTGTACCACGGCCCCCAAGGCTTGACCCAGATCGCCCTACGCATCCATCACCTGACCGCGATCCTGGCCCAAGGCCTGAGCGACCTGGGCGTGGCCGTGGAGCAAAGCGCCTTCTTCGACACCCTGACCCTACACACCGGCGCCCGCACCGCTGCCCTGCACGAACAGGCCCGCGCCATGCGCATCAACCTGCGGGTGATCGACGGCGAACGCCTGGGCCTGTCGCTGGATGAAACCACCGGCCAGGCTGACGTCGAGACCCTATGGCGCCTGTTCGCCGGCGACCAGCCGCTGCCGGGCTTCGCCACCCTCGCCGCCAGCGTGGCCAGCCGCATTCCCGGCGAGTTGCTGCGCCAGTCGCCGATCCTCAGCCACCCGGTGTTCAACCGCTACCACTCGGAAACCGAGCTGATGCGCTACCTGCGCAAACTCGCCGACAAGGACCTGGCCCTGGACCGCACCATGATCCCGCTGGGGTCGTGCACCATGAAACTCAACGCCGCCAGCGAAATGATCCCGGTGACCTGGGCCGAATTCGGCGCCCTGCACCCCTTCGCCCCCGCCGACCAGAGCGCCGGCTACCAGCAACTGACCGATGAACTGGAAACCATGCTCTGCGCGGCCACCGGTTACGACGCCATCTCGTTGCAACCCAACGCCGGCTCCCAAGGCGAATACGCCGGGCTGTTGGCGATCCGCGCCTACCACCAGAGCCGTGGCGAAGCGCGCCGCGACATCTGCCTGATCCCGTCCTCGGCCCACGGCACCAACCCGGCTACCGCCAATATGGCCGGTATGCGCGTGGTGGTCACCGCGTGCGACGAGCGCGGCAACGTGGATATCGAAGACCTGCGAGCCAAGGCCATCGAGCACCGCGAACACCTCGCCGCGCTGATGATTACCTACCCCTCCACCCACGGCGTGTTCGAGGAAGGCATCCGCGAAATCTGCGGCATCATCCACGACCACGGCGGCCAGGTGTACATCGACGGCGCCAACATGAACGCCATGGTCGGCCTCTGCGCCCCGGGCAAGTTCGGCGGCGACGTATCGCACCTGAACCTGCACAAGACCTTCTGCATCCCCCACGGCGGTGGCGGCCCGGGCGTCGGCCCAATTGGCGTCAAGGCCCACCTCACGCCGTTCTTGCCGGGCCACGCGGCCATGGCACGCAAGGAAGGCGCGGTGTGCGCGGCGCCGTTCGGCAGCGCCAGCATCCTGCCGATCACCTGGATGTACATCCGCATGATGGGCGGCGAAGGCCTCAAGCGCGCCTCGCAACTGGCGATCCTCAACGCCAACTACATTTCCCGGCGCCTGGAGGAGCACTACCCGGTGCTCTACACCGGCAGCAATGGCCTGGTGGCCCACGAATGCATCCTCGACCTGCGCCCGCTCAAGGACAGCAGCGGCATCAGCGTCGATGACGTGGCCAAGCGCCTGATCGACTTCGGTTTCCACGCCCCGACCATGTCGTTCCCGGTGGCCGGCACCTTGATGATCGAGCCCACCGAAAGCGAATCCAAACAAGAGCTGGACCGCTTCTGCGACGCCATGATCCGCATCCGCGAAGAAATCCGCGCGGTGGAAAACGGCACCCTGGACAAGGACGACAACCCCCTGAAAAACGCCCCCCACACCGCCGCGGAAATCGTCGGCGAGTGGAGTCACCCCTACAGCCGCGAACAAGCGGTGTACCCGGTGGCGTCCCTGGTGGAAGGCAAATACTGGCCACCGGTGGGGCGTGTCGATAACGTCTTCGGCGACCGCAACCTGGTGTGCGCCTGCCCCTCCATAGAAAATTACGCGTAAGGCAGCCGTAAGCGACAGGCCCCAAGCTGCACGTTAAGAGCCCACCCGCTCTGACTTGCCGCTTGAAGCCTGCCGCTAACCACTGCTCCCCCAGGAGCCCCCCATGTCCTTAAGCGTGTTCGACTTATTCAAGATTGGCATCGGCCCTTCCAGCTCCCACACCGTCGGCCCGATGCGGGCGGCGGCGCGGTTTGCCGAAGGGCTGCGCCGCGATGGCCTGCTGGCGGCCACCGCGTGCGTCAAAGTCGAGTTGTACGGCTCCCTCGGGGCCACCGGTAAAGGCCACGGCAGCGACAAGGCCGTGTTGCTGGGCCTGGAAGGCGAGCACCCGGACAGCGTCGACACCAACACCGTCGCCGCACGCCTGCACGACATCCGTGCCAGCGCCCGCCTCAACCTGCTCGGCGAACACAGCATCGCGTTCAACGAGAAAGAACACCTGGCCATGATCCGCAAGCCCTTGGCCTTCCACCCCAACGGCATGATCTTTCGCGCCTTCGACAGCGCCGGCCTGCAAATCCGCAGCCGCGAGTATTACTCCGTGGGCGGCGGTTTCGTGGTCGATGAAGGCGCCGCCGGGGCCGACCGCATCGTCGAAGACACCACGCCCCTGACCTTCCCCTTCAAAAGCGCCAAGGACCTGCTCGGCCACTGCGCCACCTATGGCCTACCCATCAGCCAGGTGATGCTGGCCAACGAAAGCGCCTGGCGCCCGGAGGCCGAGACCCGCGCGGGGTTGCTCAACATCTGGCAAGTGATGCAGGACTGCGTCGCCGCGGGGTGCAGCAACGAAGGCATCCTGCCCGGCGGGCTCAAGGTCAAGCGCCGCGCCGCCGCGCTGCATCGGCAGTTGTGCCAGAACCCGGAGTCGTCCCTGCGCGACCCGCTGTCGGTGCTCGACTGGGTCAACCTTTACGCCCTGGCGGTCAACGAAGAAAACGCCAACGGCGGGCGCGTGGTCACCGCGCCCACCAATGGCGCGGCGGGCATCATCCCCGCCGTGCTGCATTACTACATGCGCTTTATCCCCGGCGCCAACGACGACGGGGTGGTGCGCTTTCTGCTCACCGCCGCCGCCATCGGCATCCTCTACAAGGAAAACGCCTCCATCTCCGGCGCCGAAGTGGGCTGCCAGGGCGAGGTCGGCGTGGCCTGCTCCATGGCGGCCGGGGCCTTGTGCGAAGTGCTCGGCGGCAGCGTCCAGCAAGTGGAGAACGCCGCCGAGATCGGCATGGAACACAACCTGGGCCTGACCTGCGACCCCATCGGCGGCCTCGTCCAGGTGCCGTGCATCGAACGCAACGCCATGGGTTCGGTCAAGGCCATCAACGCCGTACGCATGGCGTTGCGCGGCGACGGCCAGCACTTCGTCTCCCTGGATAAAGTCATCCGCACCATGCGCCAGACCGGCGCCGACATGAAAAGCAAATACAAGGAGACCGCCCGTGGCGGTCTGGCCGTGAACATCATCGAGTGCTGAGGGCCGCCACGCCCATCCGCGCATTTTTCAGGAGCTGCACATGTCCACCCAAACCCTGTTGAAAACCCCGCTGCACACCCTGCACCTGGAACTCGGCGCCCGCATGGTGCCGTTCGCCGGCTACGACATGCCGGTGCAATACCCTCTGGGCGTGATGAAAGAACACCAGCACACCCGCGAACAGGCCGGGTTGTTCGATGTGTCCCACATGGGCCAGATCCGCCTCACCGGCGCCAATGCCGCCAGAGCCCTGGAAACCCTGGTGCCGGTGGACATCCTCGACCTGCCGGTGGGCATGCAGCGCTATGCCATGTTCACCAACGAAAACGGCGGCATCCTCGACGACCTGATGGTGGCCAACCTGGGCAATGACGAGTTGTTCCTGGTGGTCAACGCCGCCTGCAAGGACCAGGACCTGGCGCACCTGCGCCAGCACATCGGCGAGCAATGCCAGATCGAGGCACTGTTCGAGGAACGCGCCCTGCTCGCCCTGCAAGGCCCGGCAGCGGTCAAGGTGTTGGCGCGCCTGGCCCCTGAGGTGAACAGCATGACCTTCATGCAGTTCGCCAGCCTCAAGTTGCTGGGCGTGGACTGCTACGTCAGCCGCTCGGGTTACACCGGTGAAGACGGCTTCGAGATTTCCGTACCCGCCGCGAACGCCCAGGCCCTGGCCCGCGCCCTGCTGGCCGAGCCGCAAGTCGAAGCTATCGGCCTTGGCGCCCGCGACTCCCTGCGCCTGGAGGCCGGCCTGTGCCTCTACGGCCATGACATGAACGCCCAAACCACGCCCATCGAAGCGGGCCTGTTGTGGGCCATCTCCAAGGCCCGCCGCGCCGACGGGCCGCGTGCCGGTGGTTTCCCCGGCGCGGCGGCCATCTTCGCCCAGCAGCGCGACGGCGTGAGCCGCAAGCGCGTGGGCTTCCTGCCCCAGGAACGCACACCGGTGCGCGAAGGCGCCGAGATCGTCAACCGGGCGGGCGACAGCATCGGCACCGTGTGCAGCGGCGGCTTCGGCCCGACCCTCGGTGGGCCGCTGGCCATGGGCTACGTGGACAGCGCCTACCTGGCGCTCGATACCGTCGTTTGGGCGATTGTGCGAGGCAAGCAAGTACCTATGGTGGTAAGCAAGATGCCCTTTGTTCCACAACGCTACTACCGTGGTTGATTGACTGTTTCTATAAGTAACGCGGTTGCGTAACAGTGCACTAATCTGTAACGCAACCGCCATAAAACAGTGCACACAAGCGCTCACTATTTCGATAGTGAACTTTGCTTATAACCTACGAAAACAATTGAACAGCACTATCGAATAAACCCACCGCACTCATTGACCTGGCTCAAAGCCCAGCAAAAACGGGCTCCTTGAGGGGGTTGTCTTTTCTCCATTAGTTGGCGTAGAGTTCGCGAACTGTGTTTGCATGGGTCGCTTAGAACCGTGACCTGGGCAGTAGCCATAAGTTTGCTACAACCCGTTCGACGTCTCTTACTTTCCTGCAACCAGCCCCAGTGCTCTTTCCTGCCTGAATTCATAGAATAAGCGCAACGCTTGAAACGAGAGGCAGAGAGCCAGCCACCGGTAGAATCCAGGCTCTCACACCGAAGGATTCAAGCGCAGATGACTACGCATTACCGGCAGCTGACTCA
>NZ_JCBCUW010000008.1:0-159437 GCF_059862525.1 Pseudomonas sp. MF08875 | reverse complement strand
CGAAATAATCAGAGGGGCTAGGGCGGTGAGGTCTTCGGGTTCAGTGGGGTCGGTGGGTTCAATGGGCGTGGTCATCACAGGCTCCTTCTCAGGCTCGATGCGCGGGTGAAGCCATCACATACCCGCAGCCTGCGGCCTGGCTACTGTCAGATCTGACAGTAGCGATGAACGGTATGGGTCCTTGCCCCACCCTGTGGAAGCGGGCTGGCCCGCGATGGTGGCCATACAGCCAGGCTGTTCCGGCCCCTTCGCCCGCTCCCCACTGTTGCACGGGGAATCTGGCTTCAGTCTTGGCCCCTTGCCGCTCACCACGCCTTCGCTAAGTGAAGCTTTCATGACAAAAGTTCGGTAGCACTTGGCCAGGCCCGTCATGGATATGTACAGCGCTTGGGGCGGCCGCGAGGTCGGTTTTCCTGTCGATGACAGGGAGCAGGGAGTGAGGCAGTGGGCACTATGGAACGCTACTCGAAAGTAGGGATGCAGGAGCTGGACCAGCGCTTATCGAAGATCGTCGAAGCCGCGCGCAAGCGCCCGGTGTCGGTCTATCGCTACGGCGCGCCATGGGTCTGGATTGTCTCGCAGGACGACTGGCAAGGCGCGCGCAAGGATGTGGCCAGCTATATCCTGCCAGGTCACTCCCTGGTGTTGCTGCGCCCGCAAATCGAGGCGCTGCTAGACGAGCACCATGAACTGCTGCGAGGGCTGGGCGCCGAGCCGGGTTTGTCGGTGGCGCCGCAGACCCTGGTGCAGATCCTGTTGCTGCAACTGCTCTATTCGGTGCCCGGTGAGCAGCAGCTGTACGAGCAGCTCAATTACAACCTGCTGTTCCGCTGGTTCGTCGGCCTGGACCTGAACCAGAAGGTGTGGGGTTTTAACGTCCTGAGCCATGACCTGGGCGCGTTGTTGAACAACCCGGACGCGGTGCAGTTGATCCACAAAATCATTGGTGAAGTGTTCTGTGGCGCCTTGCTGCACATGCCGGAGTTCTCGCTGAACTTCGCGCTGCTGCACACCTGGCTGTCGCGGCACGCCACACCATCGGCATCAAGCCATTGAGTGGGCCGCACGCTGCGCGGGCGGCACCGGTCATTTCAAATCTAGGGGGCGGTGTGGAGCAATTTTTCAAGGCAGGGCGGCCGCGCACGATGGGCAACGGCCTGGCGCTGTGGAGCTGCCTGGCGGTGGCTCTGGGCGTGCAACCGGTACTGGCCGAAGAAGACGGGCAGGGCGCAGCGCCGGCGAAGTTGGTGGATGTGAATGAGTATTTTGTGCGCGGCAACACGGTGCTTGATGCGCGGGCCATCGAGGAAGCGGTGTACCCGTTTCTCGGCCCGCAAAAGGCCCTGAGCGATATCGAAGGCGCCCGCGAGGCGTTGCAGAAGGTCTATCAGAGCCGCGGCTATCAGTCGGTGTTCGTCGAGTTGCCCGAGCAGAAGGTCGAGGACGGTGTCGTCTACTTGCAGGTCAGTGAAACCAAGGTCGGCCGGGTGCGGGTGGTGGGCGCCAAACACTACTCGCCGGTGGAGATCCGCGACCAAGTGCCAGCCCTGCAAGAAGGCCAGGTGCCGGACTTCGGCCGCGTCCAGGGTGAGTTGGCCAACCTCAACAAGAGCGCCGGGCGCCAGGTCATGCCCCTGGTACGCGAGGGCCAGCGCCCGGGCACCATGGACGTGGATTTGCAGGTCGAGGACCAGAACCCCTGGCAGGCCAGCGTCGGCCTGAACAACGACTACAGCGCCGACACCGAGAAGCTGCGCAGCGTGGTCAGCCTGGGCTACAACAACCTCTGGCAACTGGGCCACACCATTTCCCTGACCTACTTCACCGCGCCCCAGGAGCAGGACAACGCCAAGGTCTGGTCCGGCTCGTACACCGCGCCTTTGAGCGAGCGCTGGAGCCTGCAACTGGCGGGCTACCAGTCCGACAGCGACGTGGCCACCATCGGCGGCAGCAACGTGCTGGGCAAGGGCCATTCCTACGGGGTGTCGGCGATCTACAGCCTGCCGCCCAGCGGCGTGTGGGCCAACTCGTTCTCGGTGGGGGTGGACTTCAAGGACTTCGAAGAGCAGATGACGCTTGCAGGCAGCAGCGACAAGGTGCCCCTCAAATACGCGCCCTTCACGTTCGCCTACAACGGCTTTCGCTACACCGAAACCTCACAGTTGGGCCTGAGCCTGAGCCTGGTGGCCGGCACCCGCGGGCTGTTCGGCTACGGCAGTTCGGACGAGGAATTCAACTACAAGCGCTACCGCGCCAATCCCAGTTTCGCCGTGCTCAAGGGCGACGCCGATTACACCTACACCTTCGCCAACGACTGGCAGAGCGCGAGCAAGGGCTCGTTCCAACTCGCCTCCGGGCCCCTGGTTTCCAACGAGCAGATCAGCGCCGGTGGTGCGACCTCGGTGCGCGGCTACCTGGCGGCCGAGCGCACCGGCGATGACGGTTATGTGATTTCCCAGGAGCTGCGCACGCCGTCCCTGGCCAAGTACCTGGGCAAGTACGTCAACGAGTGGCGTTTCTACGCCTTTGCCGAAGGCGCCCAGTTGTCCCTGCGTGATGAGTTGCCCGACCAGGAGGCCGACTTCAGCCTGGCCAGTGTCGGCCTTGGCACCCGCGCCAGCCTGAGCAAGTGGCTGTCCGGCAGCCTGGATTGGGGCTACCCGTTGCTGGAAGGCCCGAACACCTCGAAACAGGAATCGCGCGTGCATTTCAACCTGCAAGCGACGTTCTGAGAACCCTATCAAGGAGCACTTTTGATGCAACGCCTATTTATCAGCCTGATGATCTGCCTGGGCTTCGTGCTCCCGGCGACCGCCCATGCCTGGTGGCAGGACGACTGGCAGTACCGCAAGCAGATTTCGGTGGACACCACGCCCCAGGGCGCGGCCATCAACGAAAGCCTGGGCCGTACCGCGCTGCTGGTGCGCCTGCACACCGGCAACTTCACCTTTGATGGGGTCAAGGAAGACGGCGCCGACCTGCGCTTCGTCGCCGCCGACGACAAAACCGTACTCAACCACCAGATCGAAAGCTTCGACCCGCTGATGGGCATGGCGCTGATCTGGGTCGATGTGCCCAAGGTCGAGGGCGGCCAGCGGCAGGACATCTGGATGTACTACGGCAATCAGAAAGCCGCGGCCAGTGGCAACGGCCAACTGACCTTCGACCCCAGCTACACCGCGCTCTATCACTTTGACGGCGCCAGCGACACCCCGGCCCGCGACACCACGGCCTACGGCAACACCGCCCAGAGCGCCACCGGTGCGGCCATCGATGGCGTGATTGGCCGGGCTTTGCAATTCAACGGCCAGCCGCTGCTGTTGCCGGCCAGCCCTTCGCTGCAACAGGTTGCTGGTGGCGCGTTCACCTTCAGTGCCTGGCTGCGCCAGGACCAGGCCCCCGGTGAGCAAGTGCTTTTGGCCCGCCGCGAAGGCGCCAATCGCCTGCTGGTGGGGGTGAACCAGGGCGTGCCCTTTGTCGATATCGATGGCCAGCGCAGCGCCGCCACCCAGGCCCTGAGCCCCGGCCAATGGCAGCACCTGGCCCTGAGCGCGGAAGGTGCCAAGGTCACGCTGTACCTCAATGGCCGCGAAGCCGCCAGCCTGGCGGTGGCCTTGCCGGCGTTCAACTCGGCCACGGCCATTGGCGCCGACCTGCCAGTAGTGGTGGCGGTGGAAAACCCCGACAGCACGGTGTACCAGGGTTTTGTCGGTGCCATCGATGAGTTGCGCCTGTCCAAGGTCGCGCGCCCGGCGGCGCTGCTGCTGGCCGATGCCACGTCCCAGGGCGCCGAGTCGAAACTGGTGGCCTATGGCGTGGACGAAGAACAGTCCGGTTTCGGCTTCGGCAGCCTGGGCTTCTTGCTCAACGCGGTGCCCTTGGACGCCTGGGTCATCATCGCCGTGCTGGTGCTGATGATGTTCCAGTCCTGGATCATCATGATCCGCAAGAACCGCACCGTGACCCGTGTGAGTAACGCCAACGAGGCCTTCCGCGAGCAGTTCGCCAACGTTGGCACGCGCCTGGAGCTGTTCGCCGACGACCGCGAGTTGGCTACGCGCCTGGAGCATTCTTCGCTGTGGCGCCTGTACCTGGTGGCGGTCAAGGAAATCCGCACCCGCCGCGCCCAGGGCGCCGACACGTCGTCGGTATCGGCGGCCACCATCGAAGCCATCCGCTGCTCGATGGACGGCGTGCGCACCCGGGAAAACCAGCAACTGAGCGCCAAGCTCTCGACCCTGTCCAACGCTATCGCCGGCGGCCCCTACATCGGCCTGCTCGGCACCGTGCTGGGGATCATGGTGGTGTTCCTCGGCACGGCCATGGCCGGCGACGTCAACATCAATGCCATCGCCCCGGGCATGGCGGCGGCGCTGCTGGCCACGGCCATGGGCCTGTTCGTCGCGATCCCCGCGCTGTTTGGCTACAACCGCTTGATTACCCGCAACAAGGAAGTCAGCGCCGACATGCGCGTGTTTGTCGACGAGTTCATCACGCGCCTGGCGGAGATGCACGGTGAGAGCCAGCACAGCGAAGCGGCCCATGGTCGCGGCCACCACTTCAACGCGCCCGTGTCGGCCTGAGGGAAACAGCCATGGCTTCTGTAAACGCCTCCCACGACGATGACGATGATGCGGCCGTCGACACGATCAACATCACGCCCCTGGTGGACGTGCTGATGGTGGTGCTGGTGATGTTCATCCTGACCGCTACAGCCCAGGTTTCGGGCATCCAGATCAACCTGCCCAAGGCCAGCGCCTCGGTGTCGCTGTCGGAGGCCAAGACCAAGGCCATTTCGGTCAACGACGGCGGCCAGGTGTTCCTTGACGCCTACCCGGTGACCCTGGCGGAGTTGGAGGATCGCCTGCGGATCGAGAAGGCCCAGAGCCCGGACTTCCCGGTGATCGTGCGCGGCGACGCCACGGTGCAGTACCAGAAAGTCATCGAGGTACTGGACCTGCTGCGCCGCCTGGAGCTGTCCCAGGTCGGGCTGGTTACCGGCAAACCGAGCCAGGGCTGACCATGACCGCACAATTACCTGTCAAGCCAGCACCGCTGAAAAAGTCGCCCCTGCGCCCGCTCAAGTGGGGCGCGGGCCTCTTGCTCGGCGCCGTGGCCGCGTGGTTGCTGTGGCAATGGGCCAATGACATGAGTGGGATCCGCCGCGAAGCGCCGAAGATCCCCACCATCATTCCGTTGCCGCCACCCCCACCGCCGCCCCCGGAAAAACCGCCGGAGCCGACACCGCCGGTGGAAGAAAAGGTCGTCGAACCAGAACCGACGCCCGAGCCTGAGGACGTCAAGCCCGAGGAAGAGGCGCCGCCATCCCCGGCCGACGACCTGGCCAACCCGATGCAGATCGACGGCGACGCCCAGAGCGGCAACGACGCCTTCAACATCGGTGCTGGCAAGGGCGGCGGCATGGCGGGTGGTGGCGGCGGTGGGTTGGGCAGTGGCTCTTACGGCCAGTTCCTGGCCATGAGTTTCCAGCGCCTGCTGCGCGACAACCCCGAACTGCGCAACCAGGTTTACGCGGTGCAGGCCGATGTGTGGCTCAGCGCGGTGGGGGAAGTCACCCGCGTGGAGCTGACCCGCACCAGCGGCAACCCGCAGACCGACGCCCAGCTCCTGGCCACCTTACGCGCCGCGCCGGCGTTCACCCAGCGCCCGCCGGCCACCATGAAGATGCCCATCCGCCTGTCCCTGCAAGGGCGGCGGCCGGGTTAACCCTCTTATTTTTCAAGCTTTGCCAAAAGGAGTTGTGTGCAGATGATTTCCAACCTGAATCGATTGTCCCTGGCGGTTGGCCTGGTCATTGCGACCCTGGTCGGGCCCGCGGCGGCAGCGCCTGCGCCCTCGGAAAACGCCACGATCAATCTGATCCGCCTGCTGGTGCAGCAAGGCGTGCTCAAGCAGGACCAGGCCGAAGGCTTGATCGCCCAGGCCGAAAAGGAAGCGGTGCAGGCCCGCCAGAGCGCCAGTGCGGGCACCGCCGTGGCCGCCACCGGTGCGGCGGGAGATGTGCGCGTGCAATACGTGCCGGCGATTGTGCGTGACCAGATCCGCGACCAGGTCAAGGCCGAGGTCATGGCCACTGCCAAGCAGGAAAACTGGGCCCAGCCCAATACCTTCCCGGACTGGGTCTCGCGCATCAGCTTTGACGGCGATATCCGCCTACGTGATGAGTCGCGCTACTACTCGGGCACCAACAGCAACGAAATCCTTGACTACGCCAAGCTCAACGAAAAAGGCCCCTACGACGTCAACCCCGACAGCGGCACTACATTGCCGCCGCTGCTCAACACCCGCGAAGACCGCGAGAACCTGTTCCGCCTGCGGGCGCGCCTGGGCATGAAAGCGCAGATTGCCCAGGACTGGAGCGCGGGCATCCGCATCGGCACCGGCTCGGACAACAACCCGGTGTCCACCACCCAAACCCTGGGCGGCGGCTTTGGCAAGAAGGACATCTGGCTCGACCAGGGCTACCTGACCTGGAAAGCCACCGACTACATGACCCTGACCGGCGGGCGGGTGGCCAACCCGTTCTTCTCCACCGACATGCTCTATTCCAACGACCTGAACTTCGACGGCGTAGCGGCAATTTTCAACCATGCGCTGAACAAGCAATGGGGCGTGTTCGGCACCGTCGGCGCGTTCCCGGTGGAGTACACCAACGACACCGCCTCCAGCAACGGCCAGGACAAGGAAGAAAGCGACAACAAGTGGCTGTACGGCGCGCAGATCGGCGCCAATTGGGCCATCAACGCCAGCAACCGCCTCAAGGGTGCGATGGCCTACTACCGCTTCGAGGACATCGAAGGCCAGCGTTCCAGCCCTTGCGAACCCTGGGCCGGCGACCCTGGCTGCGACACCGACGGCAGCCGCGTGGCGTTCATGCAAAAAGGCAACACCGTGTTCCAACTGCGCGACATCGTGCCCAACCCGCAGGACCCGGTGCGCACGCCGCAACCGCAGTTTGTCGGCCTGGCCTCGCAGTTCAACCTGCTGGACCTGAACCTGGTCTGGGAAACCGACCTGCCGCAAGACTTCAAGTTGCGCACCCAGGGCAACTACGTGCACAACCTGGGCTACGACGAAGGCGAGATGCGCAAGCGCTCCGAAGGCCAGATCGTCAGCAACCTGGACAGCAACGGCCAACTCAAGAGCGGCGCCGATGCCTGGATGGTGCAGTTCACCCTGGGCAACGACCTGGAACTCAAGAAGCAGGGCGACTGGAACCTCTTCGCTGGCTACAAATACATCGAGCCAGATGCCTTGCCGGACGGTTTCAACGACTCCTCCTTCCACCTGGGCGGCACCAATGCCAAGGGTTACTTCCTGGGCGGCAACTATGGCCTGGCCAAGAACGTCACGGCCACTGGCCGCTGGTTGAGCTCGGAGGCGGTGTATGGCGCGCCGTTCGATATCGATGTCTTGCAGCTTGAACTCAACACGCGCTTCTAAGGCGCCAGGAGAAACCCATGAACAGGCTCGCCACTTCTCGCTGGAGTTACCTGCTGCTGGCCGCTGGTGTATTGATTGCCAGCGGGGCCAGCGCCGAAGGCATGGAAGAGCGCTTGCGCACCCAGTTGCGCAGCACCACCGCGCAGTTGCAGGCGCTGCAAAGCGAACAGGCCCAGGCCAGCGCCGCGCGCCTGGCGGCAGAAACCCAGGCCAAGGCCGCCCAGGCGCAAATCAAGCAATTGAGCGCCGAGCTGGCCAAGGCCCGCGGCACGGCCGAAAAACTGGCCGGCCAGCAGGACGCCCTGCAAAGCCGGGCCCAGGCTCAGGCAGCAGCCAGCAGCGAACAACTGGGCAAGTTCAAGCAGGCCTATGAAGAACTGCTGGTGATGGCCCGTGCCAAGGAGGCCGAGCGGGCCAAATTGCAGGCGCAACTGACTGAACGTGACACACAAGTGCAGCAATGTTCGGCCAAGAATCAAGAAATGTACGGCGTGGCCAAAAGCATCCTGCACGCCTACGAAACCATCGACGTCGCCCAGGTGATGAACATCCGCCAGCCGTTTGCCGGCGGGGCGCGGGTCAAGTTTGAAGAAATGGCCCAGGCCTTTGGCGACGACCTCTACAAAACCCAGTTCGATGCCCCTCAGGCAGCGATTGCTCAATGAACAGTAAGGAAGCAACGACCATGACCCAAGCACAGTTGATTACCCGCGTTTCCCCCCAGAGCCTGACCGAGTTGCTGCAAGGCGCTGGCTACCGGGTCAACCAGACCGAACAGAACGCCATTGTGCAGTTGCTCAGCGCCAGTCAGGGCATCGGTTACGCCGTGCGTTTCGGCAACCCGGCCGCTGAGGCGGGTGAGTACGTGGACTTCACCTTCAGCTGCGCGCTGCGGGTGCAAGGCCAATTGCCGGCCGGCCTGGCCGAGCTGTGGAACGCCTCGCGTCGCTTTGCCCGGTTGTCGGTGCAGGGCGAATTCCTGGTGATGGAAATGGACGTGGTGGTGGCCGCAGGTGTCAGCGCCGACCACCTGCGCGCGAGCCTGGAGTTGTGGGATCGCCTGCTGCAAGAGTTCATCGTCTACCTGCGTGAATACAGCCAGAGCGCCGCCCAGCTCAGCGCCCAGGAACCTGAGCAGGTGCCAGCCGAAGAGGTGACTGCGCTGTGAGCAAAACGGCCCTGTGGGCCGGCGCGGGTGCGCTGGCCTTGCTGGTGGTGGCAGTTGCCGTGGGCCTGCGCCCAGGCAGTGAACCGGTGGCGGCGCAACCGCCAGCGCCGGTGGCCCATACGGCGGTCGGCGAGCCCGCGGTGGCGCGCCTGGGCAGCCAGCAGGTGACGCCTGAGGAACTCAAGGAACTGCTGGCCGCGTTACCTGCTGAGTCGCGCGAGCAATTGCGGGCCAACCGCCCGGCCCTCGAAGGCTGGATCCGCTCGCGCCTGGCGGAAAAAGCCGTGCTGGAGCAGGCCGACGCCCAAGGCTGGCGCCAGCGCCCGCAGGTGGAGCGCCAGACCCGCGCCGCCACCGAGCAGATCGTGTTTCGCGATTACTTGCAGTCGGTCAGCCAGGTGCCAACGGGTTACCCCAGCGAGGCCGAGTTGCAGCAGGCCTATGACGCGGGCAAAGCGGATTGGGTGACGCCGCCGCTGTACCGGGTCAGCCAGATTTTCCTGGCGCTCGCTTCGCCCCAAGAGCTCGATGCAGTGCGCAAGCAGGCCCAGGAGCTGAGCCAGAAGGCCCAGGCCATGCCCGCGCAATTCGCCAGCCTGGCGAGCCAATATTCCCAGGCCGCTGACAGCGCCCAGCGCGGCGGCGACACCGGCCTGCAACCCTTGCAGCAACTGCTACCGGAGGCTCGCAGCGCGGTGATGCGGCTCAAGGTGGGCGGGGTGTCCGAGCCGGTGCAGAGCGCGGCGGGGTTCCATGTACTCAAACTCATCGAGCAGCAACCGTCCCGTACCGCCAGCCTGGAAGAGGTGCGCGAGCGCCTGACCCAGGCCCTACGGGCCCAGCGTCAGGAACAGATCGCCAAGGCCTACCTGGAAGGCATGCTCGATAGCGCCACCCTGAGCATCGATGGAGCGGTGTTGAACCAGGTGTTGGAGCAAAAGCAGTAGCGCAGCTGTCTGTAGCCTTTACCTGCCGCAATGGAAAACCAACAAGATCGACAGGGAGTCATCGATGTCATTGACCGAGCCCACAGGACGTCAGGGGGCTGGCGAATATCCCGGCCAAACGCAGTCATCGGCCTCTTGGCTGGCGCTGGCCGCCGAGATCGAGCCACAGGTGGCCCAGTATTTTCTGGTCAGTGCCCGTTGTGGTTGTTTCATGCAGGCGGCGCGCAGTCTCAACATCAAGTCCACCGTGTTGCGCAAGCAACTGATGTTGCTGGAGGAGCATCTGCGCCGGGCGCTGTTCTGCTACCAGGGCAGCGCCTTGAGCCTGAGCCGCGAAGGCCAGCAATTACAGGCACAACTGATTGCCCTGGCCCATGAGCGCAAATTGCCGGTGATCGAGCAGCCGCTGATTCGTCTGGCGGTGGCCGAGTCGATCCTGCATGACATCCTGGGACGCGACCTGATAGCCCTGTTGCGGCGCAATGCCAGCGCGCGCCTGGAAGTGCTCTCCCTGGACAGCCCCCTGGCCCTGCAAGCTGTCAGCGCCGATGTGGTGGTATGGCTGGCCGAGCCGGAACAGCCCCTAACGGGCCCCAGCTTTGCCACCCAAGCACCGGTTTGCCTGGCCGAGCTCACTTACTTGCCCCATATTGCCAAGCGCTATTCGCGGGTGGCGGCGCGGCCCGACAGCCTCGACGACCTGGCCGACTACATGCTGGTGCAATGGCAGCAAGATGCCCAGGTCGAAAGCTTCGGGCCGTGGAATGAATTGGTGGAACAGCGCCTGGCGGGGGTGGTGCAGGTGCAGGCGTATGAGTTGATGCTGGAGATGATCCGTTGTAGCGCGTGTATCGGTCTGTTGCCGGCCTATATGAGCCATTTCGATCGAGGCTTGACCGCATTGCCCGGGCTGTTCGCCCAAGGCATGGCGCGGCAGGTGTGGATGGCGACCAATGCGCGGGTGGAACACCACGAGTCGGTGGCGTTGATCGTGGAGTTGATCCGCAACACCTTTAATGAGCGCAAAGAGTGGTTCGAGTTGTAGCAAGCGGGTTGGCTTCGGGCGCCGATCCCGCTCTGGAGTGCGTAGCGCGCCTGAAAATGTGAGTTGCTCCATCCATTTTCAGGGCGCCTGCGCAGCCCAGCGCGGGCGAGCCCGCTTACTACTTAGGGGCAGGCAGATCAGGCCGGCATGGTCCAGGGCTTGAGGGCGTAGCCTTCCTGGCTCAGCTGCTCGCGGGTCTGGGTCAGCAGGTCGGCCAGCTTGGCCGGGTCGCGGTAGGCGCTGCTCGGGATCTGCTGGTGGCCGATGTGGGTGTTGGTGCGGTCGACAACGGCCAGGTTCAGTTCACCGTTGCCGTCTTGTTGGGCCCAAGCGATGCACTGGAAAGGTTCAAATGCGTGGCCGGCGATCAAAAGTGCTTCGTTGAAACGGAGCGGGGCGTTCATGGGGTCTTCTCTCTGTATGCCCAATCAAATGATGTGCCGTCGGTTGGGCGTACCGTGCGGCTGGATACTTGTACTGATGCTTGATGTCTGGTGGCGGGTCACACATTCAGCGTAAGTTTTTTCATGTTTGTTTCGTTTGGCTGTTTATAAACACAATATTGAAAGCTAAATGAAAGCTTTTGCTTCGCAAGGTAACTTCAGACGTGGATTCTTATAACCAATACAGAGGTATTTGCTATTACCGCTATAGTCAATCGATACAAGGGCGCGTCAAGTTCTTGCTAGTGTTACAACCGGGCTAGCCAAATCACTGTTTCTACTCACAATTCTTAATTTTGGCGCCAAGGAACAGTCATGAACGAAGCGCCGGCCCTACGCCGACTACTGGTGGTCGATCCCTGCGATGACTGTCATGGCCTGCTGCCCGGTTTACGGGCGGTGGGCTGGGACGTCGACAGCTGCAACCTCGAAGCGGCCAGTGACCGCACCTGCGATGTCGGGTTATTGCGTTTGCAGTCTTTTCACCTGGAACGTCCCGAAGCGGTCAAGGAACTCATCAGCCGCAGCGGCACCGAATGGATTGCCGTGCTCAGCCCGGAAGTCTTGCGATTACAGAACGTTGGCGACTTTGTTTGCGAGTGGTTCTTCGATTTCCATACCTTACCGTTCGATGTCTCCCGTGTGCAGGTGACACTTGGTCGCGCCTTTGGCATGGCACGCTTGCGCGGCAAGGGTTCGGTGCGCATCGACGAGCCCGAACACGAGCTATTGGGCGATAGCCGGCCGATCCGCGAACTGCGCAAGCTGCTGGGAAAATTGGCGCCTACCGAGTCGCCGGTACTGATCCGTGGCGAAAGCGGCACCGGCAAGGAACTGGTGGCGCGCACCCTGCATCGCCAATCACAGCGCCACAGCAAGCCCTTTGTGGCGATCAACTGCGGGGCTATTCCCGAGCACCTGATCCAGTCCGAACTGTTCGGCCACGAAAAGGGTGCCTTTACCGGCGCTCACCAGCGCAAGGTCGGGCGCATCGAGGCCGCCCATGGCGGCACTTTGTTCCTGGATGAAATCGGCGACTTGCCCTTGGAGTTGCAAGCCAGCCTGCTGCGTTTTCTTCAAGAAAAACACATCGAACGGGTGGGCGGCAGCCAGCCGATCCCGGTGGATGTGCGGGTGCTGGCCGCGACCCACGTTGACCTGGAGGCGGCCATCGAAAGGAAGCGTTTTCGCGAAGACCTGTACTACCGCTTGAATGTCCTGCAAGTGGTCACCGCGCCCCTGCGCGAGCGCCATGGCGACCTGGGGATGCTGGCCAACCATTTTTCCCACTTCTATAGCCAGGAAACCGGGCGCCGCCCCCGCAGTTTCAGCGAGGACGCCCTGGTGGCCATGGGCAAGCACGAATGGCCGGGCAACGTGCGCGAGCTGGCCAACCGGGTCCGCCGCGGCTTGGTGCTGGCCGAAGGCCGGCAGATCGAGGCCCGCGACCTGGGCCTGCTGAGCAACCAGGCCATCGCCGCGCCCATGGGCACCCTGGAAGACTACAAGACCCGCGCCGAGCGCCAGGCCTTGTGCGATGTGTTGAACCGCCACAGCGACAACCTCAGCGTCGCCGCCCGGGTGCTGGGGGTGTCGCGGCCCACCTTTTATCGCCTGCTGCACAAACACCAGATCCGCTAAACGGGCATAAAAAGGCCCGCTGCGACGTGAATCGCGGCGGGCCTTTTGGCATGGCTTAGAAGTAGTAGGGGAATTTCAGGCTGAAGGTGAAATCCGGGGCGTCGTCGGTCAGGCCGATGGACAGGTTGGGCACAATGGTCAGGTTGTCGGTGGCGGCCACGGTCATGCCGACGTTGAAGTAGCCGGCGTTGGCATCGCTGGACACCACCGATTGCCAGTCGCCACCATCGGACTTGAGCTTGCTCTTTTTCTGGATCAGGTCGGACACCGAAAACGACATACTCATTTTCTCGTTCAACGCAAAAGCAATACCGGCGCCGATCTGGAAGCTGTCACCCAGGCGTACGCTGCCAGGGGTCTTGATGCTGGGTGAGGAGCTGATGTCGTCGAAATCCTGCTCCAGGTTGTGGGTGTACGACAGGCTGCCGAACAGCACGGCCGGGTCGAAGGTCTTGACCAGGGAAATGCCCGGGGTGATCGACCACACACCGTTACCGGTGGGCAACTCATCCGGTACGAACAGGTTGGTGTTGTTGCTTACCTGGCGCAGCTTGATGCCGAACGGCTCCTTGCCGGTGGGCGCCTTGACCCGCAGGGTGACGACCGCGTCGGGGGTGTTTACCGACTCGTCCATGAACTTGTACGCCACGCCGAAGTTGACATCGCCGATGGTCGGGTCGCGGGTGATGGATTTTTCGCTGGTCACGCCCGCTGCGCCGTTTTGCGCGCCGCCGGATTGATAAGTGGATTCGCGATAGACCACCGGCACGTTCAGGTCGAACTGCCAACGGTTGTTGAAGTTGTAGCGCCCGGTGACGTCGAAGGTCCAGTTGTCGGCCTTGATCCGGTCCAGGTTGATGTTGCCCAGGAAGATCGAATCCAGGGCCAGGAAGCCGTTGAGGATCAACTGGCGCGTGTCGTAGCGCGAATAAGTCATGCCGGTTTCGAGGCTGAAACTGCCGCCGCCAAAGAAGCCGCTGGCCTCGTCATACAGGTTGGAGACGCTCTGGGCCGGTGCCGAATCGTCCTGCAGGGACTGGCCGTAGGAGGTTGCGCCCGCGCCACCGGCCGCCCCTCCCGAGGCGGCTGCGGCACCGGTGCCCGCGACCTGGTTGCCGCGCATATCGGCGGGGGATTTGGCCAGGCGTTTGGGCGCCGGTGTCGCCGGTTGGTCTTCCACTTGGCGGACTCGTTGTTCAAGTACCGCCAACGCTTTTTGTTGAACTTCGTAGCGTTGTTTCAACGCTATAAGTTCTTGTTTCAATGCCTCTATGTCCGCATCGGGCGCCGCTTGCAATAAGGCCGAAGGAAACAGAGTGCTCAGACACACAACAGCGCGCAGCGTCGATGATCGGTACATGAATTAAGCCGTCCCTTTAAACCCAATGGTCGAGAAGCAGCGTAGTTCAATATCCCAAGTTGCGTAGGCCAACGAGTTGGCTCAAGTTGCAATCCAGTGCGCCGGCGCTAGGGCCGTTGTTATTGAGTACTACGTTGAGTTGAGTGAGGTTATTGACCAGGTTGCTACTGCCCAGTAGCCGGGTGTTTTGCAACAGGCCGCCTTGAGCTACTTGTTGCAGGGTGCTGCCCTGGTTGTTGCTGGCCTGGATGGCCATCTGGATGCCGCCGCCGTTGTTGGACACCGCGATGCTGCCGGCGCCATTGCTGGCGGTGACGGCGTTGTCGCCGGTCAGCAGCACGCCCTGGTTGGGCGCCAGGGCCGGGGCCTGGTTGGCTTCGCTGACGTCGATGCTGACGTTGTTATAGGCCGTGTTGCCATCCCCCGCAGCCCGCACGCTCTGGGTTACGCCCTGGCCGCTGCCCAGGCCCGCGCCGCCGATGATGTTGCCCGTGCCCGGGTTGCCGGGCGTACCGCCGCCCTTGCCGGGTTCATTGATGGTGGAGACGTAAAACTGCGGCTTGATGGTCGATTGCTGAACTTGCATGGACGTGGCGGCGCCAATCACGTCGCCAGTGGCGTTGCGCCATGTAGTACTCATGACAATACCGAAGCTGATGATCCGCCCCGGCATCACATAACGGCCGCGAAGTTCCGAGAGTTCCGCATCCTTGATCTCGATGGGTTTGAATCCCGAACTGGCCAGTGCGGGAAGGGGAAGTACGGCAACCAGACAAGCGGTCGCCAGCCAGTATGGAGTTTTCATGTGCTGCTGCTCCCGGAGCGTCCTGCTCCTTTATCTAAAGTGGCGTTTAGAAGAAGTCGCTTTGAATGAAACCAAAGTCCAGTAGTTCTGCATCTTTGACCGGGTTGAAACCGTCGAGCTTGTTTTTGGCCGTGACTGGCAGCGGTGGCGTGAGCAGGGCGTTGGCTTTGTCATAACCGGGGCCGATGATGGCGAACACGATGCCGTTCCAGCCTTTGACGAAATCTTCATGGGTGTAGCGTTTATGGCCCAGGACGGGGTCGCCGATGTAAACCCAGTCCTTTTCCGTGCGTTGCAGTACCACGAAGTGCTTGTAGCCGCGGATATCCACCAACACCACCACGGGAATGGAGATGTCCTGCAGCTTGTCCGCCGGTATCCGATACCCCCGCGCGCGCATGCCGATGCTTTCCACGTAGAGCTTCATGTCCAGCATGGAAAACCCTTGTGTGCGCACCAGGTCATGGTCAGCGTTGGCCAACATGCCCTCGATCACCTGGTTTTCATCGACATCCAGCCAGTAGCTCTGGCGCAGCACCGTGGCCAGTGCGGCGGCGCCGCAACTGAAATCGGTTTTTTGTTCCACCAGGTCGACG
This sequence comes from Pseudomonas sp. MF08875, assembly GCF_059862525.1. Classification (NCBI taxonomy): domain Bacteria; kingdom Pseudomonadati; phylum Pseudomonadota; class Gammaproteobacteria; order Pseudomonadales; family Pseudomonadaceae; genus Pseudomonas; species Pseudomonas sp. MF08875. Next base: position 143,968 of record NZ_JCBCUW010000008.1, on the reverse strand, counting down.
AATTTACGCTCACGCACGCTTTGTACTTGCTTGTAAACCAAGGTGCCGCCAGGAAGGGCGGCAATGGCCATGGAGGCCGCCTGGCACTGCGCCGAGGCCAACCCGGTCAGGCCCAACAGAACGGCGAGAGCGGCAATTCGCATGGTCGATACGCCTTGCTAAGAGGAATGGGAAAGCCCCGTTGCCGGGGCTTTTGGGTTTACTGACGTTAGTTGGCGCCAGCGCAACCTCCGCAAGTGGTCGAAATGGCCAGCGAGTTGACTTGTTGGTTACCCACGCCAGCGGCGTTGTTGTAGCCCACGTTGCCGGAGTTGCTGTTCACCGAACCGGTGGTGGTAGCGTTGTTGACTACAGGGTTTTTCCAGCCGTCTTTGACCAGCACTTGTTGGGTCCATACCGCGCCCAGCAAGAAGTTGCCTTGTTCTACGAGGTCAACTTTCTGGCCTTTGTTGCCACCGCTGCCGCTACCACCTTTGTCGTCGTAGTAGCCACCTTTGTCGTCTTTGATGGTGCCTTTGATGGTGCCTTTGTAGGAACCACCGGCGATGGCACCGCCACTGAGGTTGACCACTTTGTTTTCACGATCGGCTTTGTTGTTGACACCCAGGTCGGTGCTGTTTTGCGATGCGCCTGAAACCGCGTTGGCCACGCGGCCGCCGGACACAGCGATCGCCAGGTCGTTTTTCTGTTGGTTGAAGTTGCCGGCCGCATTGTTGAAGCCGATGTTGCCGGAGTTGCTGTTAACGCTGTTGTCAACTTGCGCACGGTTTTGGGTCGAGGCGTTTTTCACGTAGTTGTTGACGTTGTTCTGGCTCGCCAATGCCAGGGCGTTGGCGCTACCGAACACAAAGGCTTCGTCAGCGGTGGCGATGGCTGCGTTGTTGGCTTGTTGGTTGCCGTCGCCGGCTGCGTTGTTGCCGCCTACGTTGCCGCTGTTGCTGTTGAATGAGTTGTCAGACTTGGCATTGTTTTTGGTGGCCTGATTGTTCACATAGTTGTCTTCACTGTTCTGCGTGTCGGCGGAAATGGCGGTAGCGCCGGCGCCGATTTGCAGTTGGTCCTGCCAGGTTGGCCCTTGTGGTTTGTGCGGGTGTTTTTTGTCGCTGTCAGCCTGAGCAGCCATAGCCATCACTGCAGCCAAGGCGAAAACCAGTGGTTTCAGAGCGGTTGTAGGTTTCATGGTGTTTCTCCGTGCCTATTGAATTGGTTAAGTGTTGCGACTTGCCAAGTGCACTGCGGTTGGGTCAATCAGCGACCCGGATGCTCAGGGTGTTGGCCATGCGGTTCCCCACACCCGCGCTCTGGTTCACCTGAATCACGCCACGGCTGCCGGTGAAGGCCTGGTCACTGGTGGTGACCTGGCGGCTGCCGGTGGGTGTGCCAGTTGCTCCCGAGACTGGTAGCAGCGCCACGTTCTGTTGCGACAGGGCGCTGTCATCGACGCTTTGCGGTTGGGCACTGATGCTGACCCGCAAGGCGTTAATCATTTGGTTATTGGCCCCGGCGGACTGGTTGACGCCCAGTGCACCGTTGCCGTTGATGAACGAGTTGCCGCTGATGTCGCTGCTGGCGTTCATCGAACGGTTGGCGGCGGTATTGATGCTCTGCTGCAGGCTGTTGACGGCTTTGGCGTCTTTGCCTATGGCAATGGCCCGGCTGTTGACTTGCTGCTGTTGATCGCCGGCGGCCTGGTTGACCATCAGGTTGCCGCGATAGGCCGCGCCGGAATTATCGATCCGGGCCTGGTTGACCACCGCTACGGCGGAGTCGGCCAGGGCGCTGGTGCTGGCGAGCAGGGCGATTGCCATTACAGTGAGTTTCATCATCAGTTCCCCTTGCCGCCTAGGTTCATCAGGGGGCGCATGCCGGTTTCCATGGCCCGGTTGATGGTGCCGGAGATCCGCGCACCGGCACCGCTGCCAGCGCTGGCGCCCATGCCGGGCAGGCCATTGGGGTTGGTCACCACGTTGAGGCCGGGCATGTGGGTGGGGGCGGTGTTGTTAACGGTCTGCTGGATGCGCTGGCCGCTGCTGACCCCGGCGAAATCGCCATCGCTCAGCTCCCCCGTAGCCCTCAAGACCTGTTGCGAGGGGTTGGCGTTGACGGTGGTGGGGTTGGGGTTGGGCGCCAGCGGCTTGCGGCCGGCAGCAATGGGGTCAACAGGGCGCGTGAGCACAATAGTGCCGTCACCGGCCGCCACCACGGGCAGGCAATACATCGCGCTGAGGACACAGCCTGTCAGCAGGAGGCGGTTCAAGCGCTTATTGTTGTTGCCCATGTCGGCATTCCTTCTTTCAATGCGCTGGCCTTGTCAGCGTTGCGAAGGTGTAGAGCAGAAGCCGTGCCGCTTTTTGTTTGTGTCTTTAAATCAAAGGGTTAGCTCGGCGCCGGAGAACAGCGCGAGCGAGCCTGTATCAACGCTGAGACAGGCGTGAGGGCCGAGAACCGCTGGATGTGGTGAAAACGCTCTAGACCGGGCCTTTGGGCAGGGCTGTATCAGCCGCGTGACAGTTGCCCCATTAAAGGCGCGTGCCGCTGGCGGGGGTGGGGGTTCGGCGCACAAGGGTGTATCAGGAATGGACAGTTTCGGGGATTTTGCAGGCTTTTCAGCCCTGGTTCGGGGTGGCGAGCAGGCGCTCCACGGCGGCGAAGGCTTGCTCACGTCGCGCCGTCCAATCGCCAGTGACGACTTCGAATCGCCGCTGGTGCTGTTGCAGCCAGGCGTGGCTGGCATCGAAAAAGGCCTGGCGTTGCGCCAGGTCGGGCTGGCAGCGCAGGCCATCGCCCGTCCAAGCCACGCCTTCGGGAGAGAGCAGCAGGTGCAGGTCGTAATGGCGTGCCAGTAGTGCTTCCTCGATCCACCCCGGGCAGTCGCCGAACAGGGCCAGGCTCCAGAGCTGGTTGCTCAGCAGGTGGGTGTCGAGAATCAACAATTGCGGGGCCTGGGCGCGGGCCTGGTCTTCCCAGGCCAACTGCCCGCGGGCGATGGCCGGGATGTCGGCCAGGCAGGTGTCGCGCTGGGTTTGCTCCATGAAGTGGCGCACATACTCGCCCACCAGCACACCGCCAAAACGCTGCTGGATGCCTTCGGCCAACCAGCTCTTGCCGCTGGATTCCGGGCCGCTCAACACCAGCACTTTCATGGCTGCAACGCCGGGTCGGCGCGCCATTGGCGCCAGCCCTGCACGGCAATCAGGGTGAACAGGGCATAGAGGGCGGCGGTGAGGTACAGGCCCTTATAGACGAACAGCGCGACGAAGATCACGTCCACCACAATCCACAAGGCCCAGCATTGCAGGCGTTTCTGCGCCATCCACATCTGTGCCACCAGGCTGAGCCCGGTGAGGGCCGCGTCCAACCAGGGTTGCGCGGCGTCGGTCCAATGGGCCATGGCGCCGCCCAGCGCGAGGCTGCCGACTGCGCCGATGGCCAGGCCCTGCGCCACGGCCTGGGTGTTGAGCCGGGTGACCTGGCGGCCGCTGTGGCGCTCGCCGGCACGGGTCCACTGCCACCAGCCGTAGAGCTGCAACGCGGCGTAGATCACCTGCAAGAGCATGTCGGAATAGAGTTTGACCTCGAAGAAAATCCAGCTGTAAAGCAGCACCATCACCAGGCCGATGGGCCAGCACCAGGGGTTTTGCTTGACTGTCAGCCACACGGCTATCACGCCGAGCGTTGCGGCAAACAGTTCTAACCCGGACATGGCATTTCCTTGCAGAGCACGAAGAGGGCCGGGATTGTACCCCGTAGCAAGCGGGCGTGCCCGCGCTGGGGTGCGCAGTGCGCCCCGACGGTGGTGTGCCCGGAAGATTTTTACGGCCGCTACGCGCCCTTGCGCGGGCAAGCCCGCTTGCTACAACAGCAGCAGCGGGCCGGGAGGGAAGGTCAGACTTTGAACTGGCGCAGCAGGGCGTTGAGCTGTTCGCTCAATTCCTTGAGGTGAACGCTGGCTAGGCTCGATTGTTCGGCAGCCAGGGCGGTGCTTTGGGACAGCCCGGCGGCCTGGGTGACGTTCTGGTTGATGTCTTCGACCACATGGGCTTGTTGCAGGGTGGCGCTGGCGATGGAGGCGTTGAGGCCGTTGAGGTTTTGCAGGGCCTGGCCGATGGCGCTCAGGCTGGCGCCGGCCAGGCCGGCTTGCTCGATAGTCAACTGCGAGGCACGGCTGCTGTCACCGATCACCCGCACGGCGGCTTCGGAATGGTTTTGCAGGCGTTCGATCATTGCCTGGATTTCCGCCGTGGACTTCTGCGTGCGCTGGGCCAGCAGCCGCACCTCGTCTGCCACCACGGCAAAGCCGCGGCCTTGCTCGCCGGCGCGGGCGGCCTCGATGGCAGCGTTCAGCGCCAGCAGGTTGGTCTGCTCGGCGATCGAGCGGATCACCTCCAGCACGCTGCCGATCTGGGTGCTTTCGGCCGACAGGGTGCGGATCACCTCCACGGCTTGGTCGATGGTGCTGGACAACTGGTCGATCTGTTGCAGGCTGCTGTCGATATTGACCTGGCCCTGCTGGGCCTGGACCTGTGCATCGCGCATTTCGCTGGCGGCGTGCTCGGCGTTTTTCGCCACGTCCTGCACGCCGTAGGTGACTTCATTGATGGCGGTGGCCACCAGTTCCATTTGCTGGGACTGCTGCTGGCTACGTTCCTGGGCCTGGCTGGCGTTGTTGCCCAGATCCGTAGACGACTGGCCCAGGGCGCTGGCCGAGAGCTGCAGCTGGCCCACCACTTGGCGCAGCTTGGCGGTGAAGGTGTTGAAGTGACGGGCCAGTTGGGTGACTTCGTCCTGGCCGTGGGTGTCGAGGCTGCGGGTCAGGTCGCTTTCGCCGCTGGCGATGTTGGCCATGGCGTGCACAGCTTCCTGCAACGGCTGCACGATGCTGCGGGCAATCAGGATCACCAGCAGCGCCATCACCAGCGCGATCACGATGCCAATCAGCGAGGCTTTCCAGACCTGCTCATAGAACTGGGCCTGAATATCGTCGATATATACCCCCGAGCCGATGATCCAGCCCCAGGGCTGGAACAGTTGCACGTAGGAGGTTTTTTGCACCGGTGCCTCGGCCCCCGGTTTCGGCCAGCGGTAGTCCACGCTGCCGGCGCCTTTTTCCTGGGCGATGGCGACCATGGCGTTGAACAGCGCAAAGCCGTCCGGGTCTTTGATGCCGGACAGTTCCTTGCCTTCGAGCTTGGGGTTGGCCGGGTGCATGACCATGACGGGCTTGAGGTCGTTGATCCAGAAGTAATCGTCCTGGTTGTAGCGCAGCCCGCGCACGGCGTTCAGGGCTTGTTGCTGGGCGGCTTCGCGGCTCAGGGTGCCGGCGGTTTCCAGGCCGTGGTAGTAGGTGAGCACGCCATTGGCGGTCTCCACCACATGGCGGGTTTTCTCGGCCTTGGCCTGGTACAGGTCGCTGTGGATCTGATTGAGCATCAACATGCCCAAGGTCAATAGCATCAACACAGACACCACCAGGATCAGCCACAAGCGGCGGCTGATCGACACACTGCGTAAGCTATTCATTACCGGTCACTCCAGATTCTTGTTCTTGTCATTAAGGCCAAGCCATCCAAGCATGCTTTGGCCAATGGCACCAACCCTACCCAAGTCTACTAACGCGACAGCGCCAAACCGGTATGTCTGCTAGGATTTCGGCCGCGTTGGGCAAACCTGAACAGCGCTCAGGGAATTTTTCCCGATTCTACGGATCTCAGGCGCGCGCCAGTACGCGCTATGTTGTCGCAGTGAACGCATAAAAATTATTGACGGGGCATGCCAGGGGCATTGCTTCACGGGGGCTTGATGGATTTTTGGACCGCCGCATCGGCATTGATTCTTGGAGTTGTAGAAGGGCTGACGGAGTTTTTGCCCATTTCCAGTACGGGACACCAGATCATTGTTGCCGACCTCCTCGATTTCGGCGGTGAGCGGGCCATGGCCTTCAACATCATCATCCAGCTAGGGGCGATCCTGGCGGTGGTCTGGGAGTTTCGGCGCAAGATCCTCGACGTGGTCGTGGGCCTGCCCACCCAGCCGAACGCACGGCGCTTTACCGCCAACCTGCTGATCGCCTTTCTACCGGCGGTGGTGCTGGGGGTGGTCTTTGCCGACCTGATCCATGAATACCTGTTCAACCCCGTGACCGTGGCTGCCGCCCTGGTGGTGGGCGGTGTGGTGATGCTCTGGGCCGAGCGCCGCGAGCACGAGGTGCACGCCCACAGCGTCGACGACATCACTTGGAAGGATGCCCTCAAGGTCGGTTTCGCCCAGTGCCTGGCGATGATTCCCGGCACCTCGCGCTCGGGCTCGACCATCATCGGTGGCTTGCTGTTTGGCCTGTCGCGCAAAACCGCCACCGAGTTCTCGTTTTTTCTCGCCATGCCGACCATGGTCGGGGCAGCGGTGTATTCGGGCTACAAGTACCGCGACCTGTTCCAACCCGCCGACCTGCCGGTGTTCGCCATTGGCTTCGTCACCGCTTTCATCTTCGCCATGATTGCGGTCAAGGGCCTGCTGCGCTTTATCGCCAACCACAGCTACGCGGCGTTTGCCTGGTATCGCATCGTGTTCGGCTTGCTGATCCTGGCCACCTGGCAGTTCGCCTGGGTGGACTGGACGGCGGCCCAGCCATGAAGGCGCCGAACGGCGCACTGCAATACCCGCGCCTCAAGGTTCTGGTGTTTGCGCTGCTGGTTGCGTTGCCATTGGGTGGCTCGCTGGCCTTGTGGTTGCGCGGGGTGTCACCGATCCCATTGGTGGCCTACGGGGCGGTCAGCCTGTTGGCGTTCTTGCTCTATTGGCGCGATAAACGTATGGCCCGCGCCGGGCAGTGGCGCGTGCCGGAAAACGTCCTGCACGCGGTGGAACTGGCGGGCGGCTGGCCCGGCGCCTTGCTGGCCCAGCAGTTACTGCGCCACAAAACCCGCAAAGTCGCCTACCAACTGGTGTTCTGGCTGATCGTGCTGGCGCACCAGGTGTTTTGGATCGATCGCCTGTTCCTCGGCGCCACCCTGTTTTCGATTTTCTAGAGCAACAGGCCGACCTGGGTGCGCTTGGGCAGTTTGCTCACCACCAACTGGTGGGAGCGTCGCAGCAAGCCTTGCAGTTCTTCGGCGCCCAGCGGGTAGGGGGTTTGCATGATGATCCACTGCGCCCGCGCCAGATACGGCGCGGGGCCGATGCCAGGGCGGTCGATGTGGCCGAGGAACAGCGCCTTGTCCACCTTGAATGCCAGGGAATCGCCGCGTAGGTTCTGCAGGGCAAACATCTTGCTGCCCGCCACCGAAAACACCCGCACACCGCCCCATTTGTAGTCTTCCCGGGCGCCGGGCAAGGCCAGGCAGAAGGCTGCGACATCGGCTTCGTTCATCTTCATAACAGGCGATCCCCACAGACATTGAATGAATGGGCCAGATGATTGATCCATGCGCGCACGGCTGGCAACAACCCGCGGCGGTGAGGGTACACCGCCAGCAACCAGCCGCCGGGCAGTGACCAATCGGGCAGCAGTTGCACCAGTTGGCCACTTTGCAGCTCCTGCTCGCAGTACATCATCGGTAGCAGGGTGAACCCCAGGCCCGCCAGGGTGCAGGCCTTGCGCACCACAAAGTCATCGATGCCCAGGCGGGCTTCCAGGCTCAGCTCGGTGGCGTGGCCTTGCTGGTCGAGCATGCGCAGGTGCACCAGGCGATCGCTTTCCAGGGCGCCGAGCACCGGGACGCTTTTCAGGTCGTCGGGGCGTTCGATTTGGCGCTCTTGCAAAAACGCCGGGCTGGCCACCATCACCATTTGCGCCTGGCGCAGGCGACGGGTTACCAGCAGCGGGTCTTCGTCGCCCAACTCGCGCACCCGCAAGGCTACGTCTATGCCTTCGCTGACCAGGTCCACGCGGCGGTTGACCAGCATCACGTCCAGTTGCACCTGGGGGTAGCGTTCAAGAAAGCTGCCGATCACCCCCGGCAGGAACTCATGGGCCAGGCCCACCGGGCACGACATGCGCAACCGCCCACGGGGCTCGCTGGACATGCTCGCCACCGCCTCGTCGGCCATCTCCGCCTCCAGCAGCATCGCCTGGCAATGGCGCAGGTAGCGTTCGCCCACGGCCGTCAGCTTGAGGCTGCGAGTGGTGCGTTGCAGCAGGCGTGCGCCCAAGCGCTCTTCCAACTCGGCGATACGCCGCGACAGGCGCGACTTGGGAATGCCCAGCAAACGCCCGGCGGCAGCGAAGCCACCGGCCTCCACCACCTTGGCGAAATAGTACAGATCATTAAGGTCTTGCATGGGGTGGGCTCATTGTCCTGTCAGTGGGACGAATAATCGCATTATTACCGCCTAATAGGTGATTGGATTCACCTGTAGGATTGTCCCAACTTGATCGCCCTGTCGCGGTCCTCACTTGGAGATCCCACATGAAACTTCTGCATATCGATTCGAGCATCCTGGGCGACAACTCGGCCTCCCGTCAGTTGAGCCGCAGCGTGGTACACGCCTGGCAAGCCGCCGAGCCTGGCCTGGCCGTCACCTACCGCGACCTGGCGAGCGACGCCATCAGCCACTTCAGTGCTGCCACCCTGGTCGCCGCCGGCACCAGCGCCGAACTGCGTGACGCCGCCCAGCAGCACGAAGCCCAGCTCAGCGCCTCGACCCTGGCCGAGTTCCTCGCCGCCGACGCCGTGGTGATCGCCGCACCGATGTACAACTTCACCATTCCCACCCAACTCAAGGCCTGGATCGACCGCATCGCCGTCGCCGGCCAGACTTTTCGCTACACTGAAGCCGGCCCCGAAGGCCTATGCGGCAACAAGAAGGTGATCGTGGTGTCCACCTCCGGTGGCCTGCACGTGGGCCAGGCCACGGGTGTCGGCCATGAGGATTACCTCAAAGTCATGCTCGGCTTCATGGGCATCACCGACGTCGAGTTCGTTCGCGCCCATGGCCTGGGCTACGGTGAGGACGTGCGCGGCAAAGCCATGGGCGATGCCCAGGCGCACATCGATGAACAATTGTTCGCCGCCGCCTGATCGCCACGGCCAACAGCCACTAGACTCCGTAAGCGGCGCCGCTTGCGGAGTTTTTTTATGCTTGCGCTAAAGGCTTGGCGCGGGTTGTGCTTAAACCCGGCGGCGATGCCTTCAACCAAATCGACAGGGCTTTGCATGGCACGTTTGGGTGCGTTGTGGCTGATTTTTCTCTGGGCTGGCCTGGCGCCGGTGCACGCGGTGGCGGGCGGGCAGCCGCGCTGGAGTGTGGGTTATCACTGGATGAGTTTTCTCGACCCGCTGGACCAGCAACCGATGCGTGCGATTGCCTTCTACCCCTCCACGGCGTTGCAGCAAATCAGTGACGTGGAGGGCTACCCATTGCTGGCCAGCCAGGACGTGCGCCTCGCCCCGGGGCGTTTCCCGCTGCTCATGCTGTCCCACGGCAACACGGGCACGCCGCTGGCCCTGCATGACCTGGTCACCGCCCTGGCGCGCCAGGGGTTCGTGGTGGTAGCGGTGTTCCACCCCGGCGACAACGCCGAAGATCACAGCCGTTCGGGCACCCTGAGCAACCTCTACGGGCGGCCGTTGCAGATTTCCCGCGCCATCAGCGCCACCCTCGACGATTCGCTGCTGGCGGCGTCGGTCAGCGCGCGGCAGGTGGGGGTGATTGGCTATTCGGCGGGGGGCGAGACGGCGCTGATCCTCTCCGGTGCCACACCGGACCTGGAGCGCTTGCGCCGTTACTGCGCGCTACGGCCCAACGACCTTGACGCCTGCAGCACCCAAGGCGAGTTGATCGCCGACCGCGACGACCTGCAAGTGGTGGCCGATCCAAGGGTGGGGGCGTTGCTGTTGATGGCGCCGTTGAGCCTGAAATTCGGCCGCCACAGCTTGGCCGAGGTGCATGTGCCGGTGCTGCTGTACAGCGGCGACGGCGACAACCTGGTGGCCTACGACAAAAACGCCGCCGCCCTGGCGCGCAAATTGCCGTCGGCGCCGGATTTCAAACTGCTGCCCGGGGCCGGGCATTTTGTTTTCATGGCCCCCTGCACGGCGCAACAGCAGCGCGCCATGCCGGCGCTGTGCATCGACGCCGATGGGGTGGATCGCAACAGCATCCACCGCACCTTGATTGGAGAGGCCGGGCGTTTTTTTGCCCATGCGTTGGGTAAACCGGGCCAGGCCAGCGCCCACCACGAGCTGCCGTAGCAAGCCCGCTTGCTACATCAGCATCGACAAGGCGCGGCGTTTGAGCAGCAAGGTCAGGCCCAGGCCTGACACCGACAGCAACGCCGCGCAGAAGAATATCCACGAATACCCCAGGTTCAACGCCACCGCGCCCATCACAGGCCCGGCAATCGCCAGGGCCAGGTCAAAGAACACCGCATAGGCGCTCAGCCCCGCGCCACGGCTGGTGCTGGGCACCTGGGCGATGGCTTCCACCCCCAGCGCCGGGTACACCAGCGACAGGCCAAACCCCGCCAACCCCGCGCCCAGCAGGGCAAACCCGGTCGAAGGCGCCAGCCACAGCAACACCAGGCCGAGGGTTTCGATGCCCATGCAGGCAATCGCCGCCGCGAACCCGCCAAAGCGCTGGATGCTGGAGATAAACAATAGCCGCGAGAGGATGAAGCACACCCCGAACACCGTCAGGCACCACGCGGCGCCGCGCCAGCCCAGGTCGGCGTAGTACAGGGTGATAAAAGTGGTGAGGGTGCCGTAGCCGATGGATGCCAGGCACAGGCTGGCGCCATAAGGCGCGATACGCCCGAAAACCGCCCAGAACGGCATGCGTTCGCCCCCCAGCACCGGCACCGAGGGCTTGTTGCGGATCAGCAGCAGGGCCAACAGGGCCAGGGCCGTCAGGGCAATGCCCAGGCTGGCGAAGCCCAGTTGCGCCACCATCACCACCCCCAGCGGCGCGCCGATGGCGATGGCGCCGTAGGAGGCGATGCCGTTCCAGGAAATCGAGCGTGCGGTATGCTCGACGCCCACCTGGCCCATGCACCAACTGATGGTGCCCACCCCGATCAGCCCCTGGGCGATGCCCAGCAACAGGCGCCCGCCCAACAGCACCAGCAGGCTCAACAGCGGCCAGCCTTGCAGCAAGGCGGACAGCCAGGTCAGCACGCCACTGACGGCGATGCCGCCCAGGCCATAAACGATAGCGCGCTTGGTGCCGATGCTGTCTGACACCCGCCCGGCCATGGGCCGGCTGAGCAGGGTGGCCAGGTACTGCGCGCCAATGGTCAAGCCGGCCACCACCGCGCTGAAACCCAACTGCTCATGGACATAGCCCGGGAGCACGGCAATCGGCAGGCCGATGCACAAAAAAGCAATGAAGGTATAGAAAACGATCGACAGGATTTGCACGGTGACGGCCATGGAGCCGAGCGGTGGCGTGGGCTGTGCAGTCATGGGAACTCGTTCGCGGGTGGGCGGATTCACTCATTCTGGGGGCGCGGCGGGGTAAAGGAAAGCAGGCTAACGATTCAGCCGCAGGGTTGGCACAAAACCCTTCTGTAGCCCGGATGTTGCTTTGGCATCACCTCTTTGTGGGAGCAACTGCCTGACCCTACCACTCGTCACCTCCACTCAGCGCCGCCATCGCGAGCGGGCTCGCTCCCACAGAGGAAAATGAAAACCCCACCCACACCAGCGTTCAACGGTGGGCGTGGGCCTGCCCGCGATGGCGGCCTATCTGCCAACACAGATGTATGGGCCCGTCGCAGCCCATCGCGAGCGGGCGAGTGGTAGCGCGGCGCAATGAACGCCTCAAACCGCGAGCCTTGAGGTAGAGCCGATGACTTTTTCCAACACGCTGAAGTCGATCCAGTCGCGCACGTCGAAGCGCTGGGGGATGAAGTCCCAGCGGTGGAGGAAGTCGGTGAAGTCCTGCAACGCGCTGATGGAGCGCGAGTCGAGGGTGGTGCGCAGGCGGCGGTGGGCGTCTTCGCCGTAGGCGGCAGCGACCCAGTATTCGCTGGTGTTGAGCTCACGTGCGAGGAAGCGCCGGGTGTCGTCGGGGTTGGCCCAGGCCCACTGTTCGGTGCGCAGCACGGTGTCGACGATGCGCACGCTGGCATCGAAGTGCTCGCGCAGCAGGTGGGTGTCGACGGTCAGGGTGCGGGGCGTGCCGTTGTTGGCGCGGATCAGCGGGTCCGGGTGCGAACCGGTGTCCACCACCACATGCAGGCCGAACTCGTCCGCCAGGTGCACGGCGTGGGCGCCCTTGAGGAAAATCGCGTCGATATCGCCGCGCAGCAGGCCGATCAGCTCGTTGTTGCGGCGGCTGAAGCGGCTGGTGCCCAGGCTCACTTGCGAGCCATAGACGTGCTGCTTCTGCTCGTCGCTGTAGGTGCCGCCGTAGGGGTAGTCCACTAGTTCCACGTCGGCCACGTTCAGGCCTTCCAGGCGCAGGGCGTTTTCCAGGCCGCGCAGGGCCTGGGCGCGGGTGAAGTCGATCTGCACGTTGGCCCATTTCGGTACGCCGAAGCGGCGGTTTTTCAGGTCGCGGATGGTTTTCACACCACTGTCGGCGGTGGTCAGGATCAACTGCACCTCATCGCTCCACGACAGCCCCACGACCCGCGTCTGTGCGCCGCTGGCGTAGGCCCAGATCGCCGGGATATTGCCGCCGTGGCGCACCGAATTGACCAGGTGATGGTCGTAGTGGGCCTCGCGCACTTCCCGTTCGCTGGATTCGCGCAACGACTGAATGCGCGTGCCGAACGGGGCAAAGGCCTCGGCCAGGCGCCCGGACTGCACGGCGATGCCCAGGCCCGTGGGCACCGGGCTGTGGGTGTACCAGAGGGTGTCCAGTGGTGTGCTCATACGTTCTCGTCCTTTGAATCGGGCCGGTCAACCAGCCAATGCGGTGTGTGCGTTGAGCAGCGAATCCAGGGGCCTGGGGTCGATCCACTCGCGCACGTCGAAGCTACGGGGGATGAAGCGCCAGCGATGGAGGAAGTGGGTGAAGTCCTGCAGGGCGCTGATGGCCTGCTCGTCCAGGGCCGTGCGCAGGCGCAGATGGGCGTCCTCGCCGTAAGCGGCGCCGACCCAGTATTCGCTGCTGTTGGTTTCCCGGGCCAGGTAGCGGCGGGCTTCATCGCCGTGGCCGTGTGCCCAGTGCTCGGCGCGCAACACGGCGTCGAGGATGCCCTGGGCCACATCGAAGTGCTGCTCCAGCAGGGGCTGGTCCACCGCCAGGGTGCGTGGCGTGCCGTTGTTGCTGCGCACCAGCGGGTCGGGGTGCGAGCCGGTGTCGATCACGGTGTGCAGCCCCAGGTCGTGGGCGTACTGGGCGGCGCTGGCGCCCTTGAGGAAAATCGCGTCCACCTCGCCGCGCAGCAGCCCCAGCAGTTCCAGGTTGCGCGTCTGGTGCTGCGCTGCGCCCACCGGGCTGCCCGCCACCGTGCGTACCTGCGGGTCGCTGAAGGTGCCGCCGTAACGAAAATTCACCAATTGCATGTCACCCACCTGCAAGCCTTCCAGGCGCAAGGCGTTTTCCAGGCCGCGCAAGGCCTGGGCACGGGTGAAATCGATCTGCGCCCCGGCCCAGTCCGGCAGGCCGAAGGTGCGGCCCTTGAGGTCCTTGACGGTGCGGATGCCGCTGTCGGGGCGGGTCAGGATCAACTGCACTTCATCGGCCCAGGACAAGCCGAGCAGCCGGGTTGCGCGGCCTTGGGCGCGGGCCCAGATCGCCGGGATGCTGCCGCCGTGGCGCACCGAGTGGCGCAGGCTGTGGTCGAAGTGGGATTCGCGCACAGCCTGGTCGGCGGACTCGCGGATCGACTGCACCTGGGTGCCCAGGGCGCCGATGCGCTCCTGCAACCAGCCTTTTTGCACTGCAATACCCAGGCCGGTGGGCACCGGGCAACGGGTGTACCAGAGGGTGTCGAGAGCGTGGCTCATGCTGGGTTCTCCGCCGGCGTCAGGCGCTGGTTTTCATGTGGGGGGGCGACAGCGGGCCGTTCGTGCACCAGGGGCAGCACTTCCTGGCCGATGCGCAGGGCTTCTTCCAGGTGCGGGTTGCCGGCCAGGATAAAGGTCGAGAAACCGGCGTCGCGGTATTCCACCAGGCGTTCGGCGATGTTCTCGTGGCTGCCCACCAGGCCCACGGTCGGCCCCGGCTTGGCCTTGGCGAAACCGGCCCACAGGTTGGGGCCCAGGATCAAGTCCTCGAAGCGGTCGACGTTCTGGTGATAAGCCGTCTGACGTGCACCGCCCACTGAGTCCGAGCCGCTGGTGAAGCCCTGGGCGAGGCTGCTGCCACGGCCTTGGAGTTTGTCGAACTGGCGCCGCAGGTCGGCCCAGGCCAGCTCTTCGGTTTCCCGGGCGAACAGATCGACTCGCAGGCCAAAGCGCACGGTGCGCCCCTGTTTATCCGCCAACTCGCGCACCCGCTCGATGTGGGGTTTGAGCTTGTCTACCGGCTCGGCCCAGTTGAGGTACACATCGGCGTGCTTGGCGGCGACATCCAGCGCGGCATCGGAGAAGCCGGAGAAGTACACCCCAGGCTTGCGCTCGTTGTGCAGGCCTGGGGGCAGGGCGCCGTTCTCCAGTTGATAGACATCGCCCTCATAGGAGAACCGCTCGTTGTCCCACAGGCCCTGGATCACCTCCAGGAACTCGCCGGTGCGCTGGTAGCGGCGGTCGTGCTCCAGGTAGTCGCCCTGGGCGCGCTGGCTGGCGGGGTTGCCGCCGGTGATGATGTTCCAGTCCAGGCGCCCGTGGCTCAGGTGCTGCAGGATCGCCGCCTGTTGTGCGGCGTAGGCCGGCAGGGTCCAGGTGGCCTGGAAGGCGATCAAAAACCGGATGCGCCGGGTTTCCCGGGCCAGCGCCGCGGCGACGATCCACGGCTCCGGGCCAGTGGGCAGCAACGCGCCCTCGAACCCGGCCAGCTCGGCGGCCTTGGCCACCTGGGCGATGTAGTCGATGTAGGTAAAACCGTCCGCCTCGCCATTGGCCAAACGCCCAGGCGCGATATGGCCGGGGCGATGACGCGGGCTGCCGCGATTGTGTTTGTCGGTACTGAGCTGCGGCCCGTCGGTGCCCAGCGGCAAACGCCAGAAAAATTCAGTGCTCATGGGGTACTCCTGATCCACTTATGGGGTCCGGTGCCTGGCGGCGCGGATAACTGAACAGAGCGATTGCAACCCCCATGCCATGCCTCCAACCCCCAGGTTTACGGGGCTTGCCGCCTGGGCGCGGGGCGGGCTGCGTCTGTGGCAACACCTTGGCAGCAATCGCTGTTGCCCTTGTAGCAAGCGAGCAAGCCCCGGGCGGCGTGGCTCCGCAGCGATTTTTTTGCGACTGCTGCGCAGCCGAGCGCGGGTAAGCCCGCTTGCTACAGATAGAGGTAGGTAGGGGAGGGCTTCAAGCCTTGCGCGTAGCGCCGTCGGTTTCTTTTTTGTTGAGGATGGCGGTGTATTCGCCGGGGTCGACGTCGTTGAGGTAGTAGTTGCCCACGTGGTGCAGGCGCCAACGGATCGGGTCGTGGGTGGTGTGCACCCGGGCGTTGCGCCAGAAGCGGTCCAGGTTCCATTTGCTCAGGGAAGAGCTGGCGCCCAGCAAGGAGAAGATATCGCTGGAGATTTTCAGCGAAGCGCTGTCGGAGTGGGCGCGGGCGGTGGCCACCGAGAGGATCAGCTCGTCTTGCAGGGCTTTGTTGTCCGGGTCTTGCTCATGGGCATCGAACACCCGCGCAGCGTCGCGCAGCAGGGATTCGGCGGCGCGCAGGGCCACGGCGTATTCACCGATCTGCTTGATGATGTGCGGCTCTTCGTTGGCGTGATCGACGCCGCTTTCCACCCAGGGCCGGGCGTTGTGCTTGAGGTAATCCACCGCCGCACCGAGGGCGCCGGCGGCGATGCCGGTGTCGATGGCTGCGTGGAGGATCTGCGGGAAGGTCAGGCCGGTGCGCTTCATCGGGCCTGTGCGCGGGGACACGAAGGCCTCGTCCAACTCGATGTTGTCGAACCGCACTGTGCCGCTCACCGAGTTTTTCTGGCCGAAGGCGTCCCAGTCGTCCACCAGGGTCAGGCCCGGGGTATTGCGGTTGAGCAGCACCCCGGCGCCGCCGTCGTCGCTGGCGGCGGTGAGGGCGATCCACTCGGCCAGGTAAGCGCCGGTGGAGTAGAACTTGCTGCCGTTGAGGATCAGCCTGCCGTCGGCGCGGCGCTCGACGCGGGTCTTGAGGGCGAATTTGTTTTTGCCGCCGATTTCCGCCAGGGCATTGCCAAAGCGCTTGCCGGCCAGCACATCGGCGAGCAAGCGATCGCGCACCGCGTCCGGGTAGCCGCTGAAGATACCGCGCAGCATCACGTTATGGATTTGCAGCAATTGCCCGACGCCACCGTCGGCCACCGAGATGATGCGCACCGTCTCGACGAGGGTCGCCACCGAGGCGCCGAGGCCACCGAAGGCCTTGGGCACGCCGATGGCGGTCAGGCCGCTCTCGGACAGCAATTGCGCCTGGCGCCGCGGCAACTGGCCGTTTTGCGCCGGGTCGGCGGCGATCTCGGCGATTTCTCGGGCGATCTGCCTGGCCACGGCAATGGCCTCGGCCTCGCTGCCCAACGGGCGCTGCGGCGCCTGTTCTTGCAGGGCCTGGGTGATGGGGTTGCGTTGAGCCGTACTCATGGGTCCACCTCTTAAATGTCTCGGAAGGTCGCTGCCCTGAATGGCGGGGCGCTGGAGGGGCTTGAGCAAGTTCTGCGCCAAGGCCCGCCGAGGCCTTGCAAGCCATGTGGCGCAAGGCTTTGGCACTCTCAGGCCGGGGCGGGTGTTGCTGGGGCAGCAGCGCGCGGCGGCCGGCTGCTGGGCCAGCAACAGTGGCGGCGCAATCCTGTTGGCAGGCCAGCAGCCCCGGGCCCGGTGCGGGCGGCAAAACGCTTGAAAATCAGGGCCTTGCCGGATTGGCACGGGCGCTGCAATAGGCCTTGGCAACGCTGACCCACAGGAACCGTGCCATGACCCTCGCTGCCGTACCGTCCACACCTGCCGCCCTGGACCAGATCTGGTTTACCCGTTGCCCAGTGCCGACCGCTTCGGGCATCGCCTACAAGCTCGGCTGGTTGAGCGAGGAGTTCGCCGCCGACGGCTTGCCCGTGTCCACCCTGCAAGAGGCCCGGCAACTGGGCCACCACCATTACGATCACGAACTGCCCGGGCTGTTTCGCGAAGGCGGTAACGTGCCGGCCCTGGCCGCCCGCGCCTCAGGTGCGCCGAGCCGTTTGATCGGCCTGACCTGGATCGAGGAATGGCAAACCATCCTGGTGCGCCCCGACTCGGGCATTCGCCAGCCGCAAGACCTCAAGGGCAAACGCCTGGCCCTGCCGGCCTGGGGCGACAGCCGCCCGGGAAGCATCGCCCGGGCCATGAGCCTGCACGGCTACAAAGGCGCACTGAGCCTGGCCGGGCTGGGCTTTGACGACGTGGAACTGGTGGAAGTGGCGTTGCAGGACCAGCAGGCCGCCAGCGCCAACGAAGGCTTGCAGCGCCTGTGGTCGGGCCTCGATTACCTGGCCCGGGGCGAGGTGGACGCGGTGTACGTCAAGGGTGCCTCGGCGGCTGACGCGGCGCGGCGCCTGGGCCTGGTGGTGGGCATTGACCTAGACCTGATCGCCGCGCCGCGCTACCGCATCAACAACGGCACGCCCCGGCCGATCACCGTGCACCAGAGCCTGCTCGATAATCACTTCGAGCTGGTGGTGCGCTTCCTCGCCCAGACCCTCAACGCTGCCGAATGGGCCGCCAACAACCGTGCCGGGCTCAACGCCATCCTCGAAGAGGAAACCCGGGCCGGCAGCGCCGGGGTGGACGAGGCCTATCGCGGCGACTTCCACACCACCCTGGCCCCGGACCTGTCGGCCCAACGCCTGGATGACCTGGGTGTGCAGAAAGACTTCCTATACCTGCACGGTTTCCTCGAGCGGGACTTTGCCATCGCCGATTGGGTCGATGCCCGCCCGTTGCAAGCCGCCCACGACCTGCTGGCCAAGCGCCGCGCCTGAACCTGGAGCACCCCGATGACTGTCCTTATCCATGAACAACCGATCAGCGCCGAACTGCAACGCTTTATCGACCAAGTATTGGTGGACGCCGAGCAGGCGTTCACCGTGTTTCGCGAGACCGGCACCCTCACCGCCAACGGCACCGTGGGCTTTATCGAGCGGGTGCCGGGCCAGGAGCTGCTGGTGTCGGTCAACTACGGCGGGCCGTGGCACTACCGCGAGCCGCTTGCCGCCACCGTCACCGATTTCAACGGCGAGGTGATCTTGGGCAAAGGCAAGGGTGGGCTGGGCCGCTACACCAAGCTGTTCCAGCAACACCCGGACGTGACCACCGTGTCCCACGTGCACTCGCCGTACCTCGGCGCCTGGGCCCAGACCCACCGCACTTTGCCGTTCCACTACGTGCCCGTGCAGCGCTACCAGTTGGCCCGTGAGCTGGCGGTGTACATCGACCGGCGCCAGCCCGAGGTGGACTTCATCCTCGACACCCTCGCTGCCAACCCCTTCAACTTGGCGATCCTGGAAGCCAACGGCGGCTCTACCGTATGGGGCAAGCAGGGGCTGCGCGCCACCGCTGAGTTCATCCTGCTGCTGGAGGAGGGCGCGCGCCTGCAACTGCTGGCTGACGCCCTCGGCGGCTCCCGCGCCTACGGCCCGGGCGTGCTGACCCAGCAATGGAAAATGAGCGGCCTCTACGAGCGCGCCAGCGAACTGGGCCTGGTGCCCGGGATTGATCGCAAGGCTTGAAGTCTTCCCGTTTCCCCTTGTGGGAGAAGGCTGGCCCGCGATGGCGGTCTGGCAGTGGTCCATCGTTATCGCGGGCAGGGCCCGCTCCCACCGTTAAACGGTGGTGTGGGTGGGGTTTTCATTTTCCTCTGTGGCAGCGAGCCTGCTCGCGATGGCGGCACGCAGTGGCGGTGACGAGTGGGCGAGGTGAGACAGTTGCTCCCACAGTGTTGGCAGGGTTACTGCCCCTCCAGGCTCTGGCGCACTTTGTCGAGCAGTTCCTGGATGTGGAAGGGTTTGATTATCAGGTCCATACCGGTGCCCAAAAAGCTTTGCCGGTTGGCGGCGTTTTCGGCGTAGCCAGTCATGAACAACACCGGCAGGTTCGGGTGCCAGCCGCGGGCGAGGTCGGCCAGTTCACGGCCATTGAGGCGCGGCAGGCCGACGTCGGTCAGCAGCAGGTCGATGCTGGGGTCGCTTTGCAGGCACGACATGGCTTCTTCCACATCGGCCGCCAGGGTGCAACGGTAGCCGGCGTCCACCAGCACTTCGGCGACGAAACCACGCACGGTGGGCATGTCCTCGACCACCAGCACGTGTTCGCCGCTGTTGGCCTGGAACACCTCGTTCACTTGCGGCACCTGGGCCACCGGCTCGGCGCTGGCGGGCAGCATGATGGTCACTTCGGTGCCTTGGCGCGCCACGCTGCGGATGCGCGCATCGCCGCCGGACTGGCGGGCGAAACCGTAGATGCTCGACAGCCCCAGGCCCGTGCCCTGGCCTAAGGGTTTGGTGGTGAAAAACGGATCGAAGACCTTGTCGATCACGTGGTGGTCGATGCCGATGCCGTCGTCGCGCACGGAAATCGCCAGATAGGGGCCGTTTTCCAGCTTGATGCTGCCGTGGGAGTAGGCCGCGTAGGTGGTCACCCAGATATTGCCGCCATTGGGCAGTGCGTCGCGGGCGTTGATGACCAGGTTGAGCACCGCGCTTTGCAGCTGGATCGGGTCCACCAGGGCGACGGCGGCTTTGCTGGTCAGTTCCAGCTTCAGCGAAATGCGTTCGCCAATGGTGCGCACCAGTAATTCTTCAAGGGAACGGATGTGCTCGTTGATGTCGATGGGCCGGGTGTCCAGCGGCTGTTGCCGGGCGAAGGCCAGCAGGCGATTGGTCAGCCCGGCGGCGCTCAAGGCGGAACTGAGGGCCGCGTCGGCGTAGTCGATGACCTTTTCGGGGCGCTGGCTGGCCATGCGTTTTTTTATCAACTCAAGGCTGGTGATGATCCCGGTCAGCAGGTTGTTGAAGTCGTGGGCGATGCCGCCGGTGAGCTTGCCCAAGGCGTCCATTTTCTGCGCTTGCAGCAGTTGCGCCTCGGTGCGGGCCAGGCGGCTGGTGGCGTTGTCCAGTTCGGCGCGTTGGTCACGCTCGCGGTGGCGGTGCTCGGTGACGTCCTCGACGAACACCAGGCTCAGTTCAGGAGTGCGGTAGGGGGAAATCTGCCACTCGGTCTCGCGGGTCTGGCCTTCGACCTGGATGCTCAGGGTGCCTTTCCAGCGCTCACCGGCGGCCAGGCGCTGGCGCAGTTCCTGGATCACCGCGCACTGGTCCTTGCTGAAACATTCGAGCAGGGCGTCGGGGTTGAGGTTGTCCTGCACCAGTTGGGCAAACGCATGGTTGCATTCGTGGACCTTGAGCTGGGCGTCCATCACGGCGATGGGCGCGCTGATGTTGAAGAAAATTTCGCGAAACCGCGCCTCGCTCTCGCGCAGCGCGTACTCGGTGTCGCGCACCCGCAGCAAGGTGCGCAGGGTGGCCAGGAGCACGTCGGGGTCCACGGGGTGGGTCAGGTAGGCGTCGGCCCCGGCATTGAGGCCGGTGATGATATCGCCGGTCTCGATGGACGCCGCCGAGACATGCACCACCGGCAGCAGCGCGGTGGCCGGGTCGGCCCGCAGGATGCGCACGATGTCAAAGCCGCTCATGTCCGGCAGGTTGACGTCCAGCACCAGGCCATCGACCTGCTCTTGCGTGATGATGTCCAGGCCATCCTGGCCGGTGCCGGCTTCGAGCACCTGGTAGCCGTGCTGCACCAGGCGCCGGCGCAGGGCGTAGCGGGTGGCAACGTTGTCGTCGACGATCAGCAACCTGATGTCACGCTTCATGAACGGGCTCCGAGGGAATGGACAGCGGGATTATCACGAAAAACGTCGAACCGGCGCCGGGAACACTGTCCACCCCCACGCTGCCGCCGAGCAACGCCGCAAAACGCTTGCACAATGACAGGCCCAGGCCGGTGCCGCGCAGTCTTTTTTGCAGGGGCGAGTCGATTTGCGAGAAATCCTCGAACAGGTTGCCATGCAGCTCGGGGGGGATGCCCAGGCCAGTGTCGCTGACCGCGAAGCGGATCTGCGTGGGGTTGAGCATGTGGGCCGAGACTCGCACCTCGCCTTGCAGGGTGAATTTCAGGGCGTTGGAGATGAAATTGCGCAAAATCTGCGCCAGCTTCTTGTCGTCGGTGTAGAGCCTGGGCAGGCCCACCGGCTCCTCGAAGATGAGGTCCACGGCACTGGCGTTGACGATGGGCCGGAACATGCCGCGCAGGGCCGCGAACAGGTCGAACATGTCGAACCAGGCCGGGGAAATGGTGATGCGCCCGGCCTCGATCTTCGCCAGGTCCAGCAAGTCGTCGACCATGTCGGTCAACTCCCGGGCCGAATGGCTGACGAACGCTACCTGCTTGTGTTGCTCGGCGCTCAGCGGGCCGTCGAGTTCGTCGGTGAGCAGGCTGGCGATGCTCAGGATCGAGCCCAGGGGCGTGCGGAACTCATGGCTCATGTACGACAAAAAACGGCTTTTGAGGTCCGAGGCCTGGCGCAGTTGCTCGGCCTGGGTGTCGAGCTCGGCGTACAACGCCAGCACGCCCTGGTTGGTGTCTTCCAGTTCGGCGCGCAGGGCATCGGCCTCCGCGCGCAACTGGCGCACCAGGGCGCTGTCGTCAGCGCCAGGCGGGGTAGGGCAATCAACCATCACTGGCCTCCAATGCAATCACGAATACGGTGACGTCATCCCGGCCCCGGCAGTAGTCACGGTGCAGCAGGGCGGCGATAAGCGCCGGATGACGGTGGACAAGGCCGGGATAGTCCGCCAGGTTCCAGCGCGATTGCAGGCCATCGCTGTAGAGAATCAGCAATTGGCCATGCACTGGAGCGTAGTCGAACACCTGGGCGCGCCGGAACTGGCTGCCGACGATGCCGGGGTGGGACGGCAAGCCCTTGGAGCTGCCCGGGGCGATCAGGCAGGCGCCGATGTTGCCTACCCCGGTGAAGCTCAGACGATCGGCATGGGCGTCGAACTGGGCGAACGCTAGGGCGCCGCCACGGGTGCCGTTCATCGCCAGGTGGATCTCGTTCATGAGTTGCGAGGGTTCGCTGAAGGGCTCCAGGGCAAAGGCCCGGGCGCCGGCCAGGGACGCCCGCTCGGCTTCGCTGCCATGACCCAGGCCATCGGCTACTAGCACGCTGAGGCGTGACGGCTCCAGCACCAGATGCCAGGCGTCGCCGCAGGCCGGGTCGTGGTGCAGCGAATGCTGGCTGACGCCGTAGCGCACATCCTTCGCTGCAACGCCACGCGGGTACAGGCGTGCCAGCACCACGGCGCCACGGCTGTCCACGTACACGTCGAACACCTCAGCCAACCGCGAGATCGCCCCCAAGCCAATACCCTGGGTGCCGCCGGTGGAGTAACCGTCCACCAGGCAACTGTCGAGGTCAAAGCCCTGGCCTCGGTCGATGGCGATGATTTCGATGCCGCTGGCGCCAGCCCCCGGCAGTTCGCGCAGGTGCAACTCGCCGCGCACGGCGTGCTTGAGCAGGTTGCTGGCCAGCTCGGTGACCACCAGGGCCACGCGTCCGGCGTCAGTGTCGTTGAACCCATAGCCTTCGGCCTGGCGCTGCGCGGTGCGGCGGGCGTGGCCGATCTGGCTGGGGTCTTCAATGGGCAGCACGTGGGTGATGGCGCTGGGGATATTCAGACCCATCGTGTGATCGCCACGCGGGTGCCCTGGCCAGGCGCGGTGTCGAGCTCGAACTCGTCCACCAGGCGCCGGGCGCCCGTCAGGCCCAGGCCCAGACCGCTGCCGGAGGTCCAGCCGTCGGTCAGCGCCAGTTTGAGGTCGGCAATGCCGGGGCCTTCGTCGCGAAACAACAGGCGCAGGCCGGTGCGCGCCGGCTCTTCGATGATCTGCCAATCCATATGGCCGCCACCGCCGTACACCATGGTATTGCGCGCCAGTTCACTGACGGCGGTGACCAGTTTGGTCAGGTCGATCAGGCGCATGCCGCATTGCTGGGACAGCTTGCGCGCCAATTGCCGGGCCAGGACCACGTCCTGTTCGATCTGGATCGGATGAGTGCCACTGCTGGGCAGGGTCATGATTGCGCCAACCGTTCGTTGAGCAACTTCATACCGCGCTCGACATTCAGCGCCGTGCTTACGCCGGGCAGGGTCAGGCCCAGTTCCACCAGGGTGATGGCCACGGCCGGCTGCATGCCCACCAGCACGGTTTGCGCGTCCATGATCCGCGAAAGCCCGGAAATGGTGCCGATCATGCGCCCGATGAACGAGTCCACCATGTCCAGGGCGGAGATATCGATCAGTACGCCTCGGGCGCAGGTGCGGTTGATGCGTTCGGACAAGTCGTCCTGCAGGGTCAGGGCCAGTTGGTCGTGCATATCAACCTGGATGGTCACGAGCAGCAGCTCGCCCATCTGCAAAATGGGGATGCGCTCCATGCTTACACCGCCTTGCTCACGCTGACGCCCAGGCGTTTAAGGGCCAGCGCCAGGGCATCGGCCAGGTTGGCTTTGGTCACTACGCCTTGCAGGTCCAGGCCCAGGTGCACGATGGTCTGGGCGATTTGCGGGCGCACGCCGCTGATGATGCAGTCGGCACCCATCAGGCGGATGGCGGTGACGGTCTTGAGCAGATGCTGGGCCACCAGGGTGTCCACGGTGGGCACGCCGGTGATGTCGATGATGGCGATTTCCGAGCCGGTATCAACGATGCGTTGCAGCAAGGATTCCATCACCACTTGGGTGCGCTGCGAGTCGAGCGTGCCGATCATCGGCAGGGCCAGCACGCCGTCCCACAGCTTGACCACGGGGGTGGACAGCTCCAGCAGTTCTTCCTGCTGGCGCTGGATCACCGCCTCGCGGGACTTCTGGAAGGTGGCGATGGTGTGCATGCCCAGGGTGTCGAGCAACTCGGAGACTTCCCACAGTTGCTCGGCCAGCAGGGCAGGTTCCTCGTTGTATTCGCGTTGCAGCAGGGCGAACAGCGGGCCCTTGAGGGCAAAGATGAAGTTGGCGGTTTGCCGCGAGTCCTGGCCCGCGAGGGCGCGGCTGTGGGAGAGCTTTTCCAGGAACTGGCGGGTTTGCGCCCAATTCTCAGTGGCAACGCTTTGCCCGTTACCGCCGTCGAGCGCGGCGACGATCAGGCCGAGAAAACTGCTGGCCTGGTGCTGCAAATCTTCTTCCTTGAGGTTGCGCGACCCGCCGGAGGCTTGGAGGCTGGCGACCCATTGGGTGAGCAGTGCTTGCTGATTCTGTTGAAGGGCCTGGAGGGTACGTGCTTGCAGTGTTGCCATGGGAGTGGCTCCTGAACGATTCGTGGGTAAATGACAACAAATAGAGATGAACGAATGACTGACCTGCGGCAATGGGTTTGGTTTTGCCCCGCTGCGGGTCCAATAGCGTTTTGTGACCGACGTCACGTTTGCCGCGTATTGGCAAAGTAATGGCGCCGCGCTGAGCATAGAACACCCTGTGCCGGGCCAGCGACGATGACAGCGAGCGCGCCCACGCCCGCGTGGGTTGATGGCTTCGACGGACGGGCGCTGGCGGAGTTCAGCAAAAACTGCACCGGCGCCAAAAAAAACCTGCGCCCCTGTTTATAGCCAGCCGGCGTGCCCGCGCCCGGTCGTGCAGCGGCCGTCAATCGCGGTATGTGGACGAACCTTAAGGGCGGTTTTGCCACCCAGCGCGGGCGAGCCCGCTTGCGACAGACAGAGGGGGACCTGTTATGGCTTGTAATAAATTGCGCGTATGAATTTGTCCGAAGTGTTGTAGGGTTTCTCCCCCAATTTTCTTCAGGTTTTTATGAGTACGTTACTGGAGCCTCCCAGTCCCCTGTTTCATCTGACACCCCGCCGCTTGTCCGCGATGACCACCCTGGCCATCGATTCTGCCGTACCCGCCAAGCCCCTGTTGCCGACTGTCCTTTGCCTGCGCGATGCCTATGCCCGTGCCCGGGCGTTGCGGGGGGTTGAGTAATCATGGAATGGATTGCCGACCCCACGGCCTGGCTGGGCCTGGCCACCTTGATTGTGCTGGAGCTGGTGCTGGGCATCGATAACTTGGTGTTTATCGCCATCCTGGCCGACAAACTGCCGCCGGCGCAGCGTGACCGCGCGCGGGTGATCGGCCTGTCCCTGGCGTTGCTGATGCGCCTGGGCCTGCTGGCCAGTATTTCCTGGATGGTGACCCTCACCGCGCCGCTGTTCGAGGTGTTTGACAAGAGCTTCTCGGGCCGCGACCTGATTATGTTGTTCGGCGGTGTGTTCCTGTTGTTCAAGGCCACCATGGAACTGCACGAACGCCTCGAAGGCCATGTCGCCGAGCGCACCGCCAACGGTACTTACGCGCGGTTCTGGCCCATCGTCGCGCAGATCGTGGTGCTGGACGCGGTGTTCTCCCTGGACGCGGTGATTACCGCCGTGGGCATGGTCGAGCACTTGGCGATCATGATGATCGCAGTGATCGTCTCCATCGGCCTGATGATCGTGGCCAGCAAGCCGCTGACCCGCTTCGTCAACAGCCACCCCACCGTCATCATGCTGTGCCTGGGCTTTTTGATGATGATCGGCTTCAGCCTGACGGCCGAAGGCCTGGGCTTCCACATTCCCAAGGGCTATTTGTACGCGGCCATCGGGTTCTCGATCCTGATCGAGGTGTTCAACCAGATCGCCCGCGCGCGGCGCAAGAAAAGCCTGCAAGGCGTGCGCCCCTTGCGTGAGCGCACCGCCCATGCGGTGATGCGCCTGCTGGGTGGGCGCACCCTGGGCGCCGACGAAGTGGGCGAGGAAATCGCCGACATGCTTGAAGGCGAGGCCAGCGCGCAGGTGTTCGACCGCCGCGAACGCATCATGATTAGCGGCGTGCTGCAACTGGCCGAGCGGCCCATTCGCACGGTGATGACACCCCGGGCGCAGATCGACCCTATCGACCTCGCCGACAGCCCCCAGGCCATTGCGGCGAAACTGATGCACTCGTCCTACTCGCGCCTGCCGTTGATTCGTGACGGCCGGGTGGACGAGCCCCTGGGCTTCGTGCACAAGAAGGAGCTGCTCAAGGAGCTGTTGGCCGGCAACCAGCCGGACCTGGCGACCATGGCACGCCAGACCATCAACTTGCTCGACAGCTTCACTATCCTCAATGCCCTGGAGCAAATGCGCAAAGCCTCGACCCACATCGCGTTCGTGGTCAACGAGTTCGGCGACTTCATCGGCCTGCTGACGATGACCGACATCCTCGAGTCCATCGCCGGCGAGCTGCCGGATTCCTGCGAGATCGAAGGACCGAACATCGAGGCCACTGCCGAGGGTTTTGTGGTCAACGGCGCCCTTAACCTGAGCCTGGTGCGTGAGCAGATCGGCTTCCAGGCCCAGGCCAGCGCGGACTACCAGACCCTCGCCGGCCTGGTGATGAGCCTGCTCGATCGCTTGCCGCTGATCGGCGACCGTCTGCACTGGCAGGGCTGGAGCCTGACGGTGGTGGAAGTCAAGGAACGGCGGGTGACCCGGGTGCTGATGCGCCAGGACGCGGAGACGGCGCAGTAACCGGTGCGCGCCGGGGGTGATACCCTGGCGCGCTTCCCCGTATCGCCCCAAGAGGAGCCCCCATGCGCGAACGCCCCGCCGCCCGTTTGCTGGTCATCAGCCCCGCCCGCGAAGTGCTGTTGTTTCGTTTCGTACACAAGGACGGCGCGCTGGCCGGCAAGGACTACTGGGCGACCCCCGGTGGCGGCGTCGAGCCGGGGGAAAGCTTCGAGGCCGCGGCCATTCGGGAATTGCGCGAAGAAACCGGCATGGTCATCGACAGCGTCAACGCCTCTGTCGCCCAGCGCACCTTTGAACTGATGCTGCCCGACGGCGAAACCGTGCTGGCCATCGAGCGTTTTTATCTGGTTCATGTGCATGACACCCAGGTATCTCGGGCCCAGTGGACGGCTGAAGAGGTGCAGGTGATGGCTGACCACCGCTGGTGGTCAGCCGCCGCACTGCGCCAGACCACCGACCTGGTGTGGCCCGCCGGGCTGGCGGACCTGCTCCAGGCGCTGGGGGCGTTCGAACCGGCGTGACGCGCCCCCCCAAAGCCGGCTCGTCAGCCGTGCCGGGTGACCTACCAATCACTCCTGCGCGGCACCGGCCCGGCCTGTGAGGGAAATAGCGGCAGCACCTCTTCGGCCAGTTCCTGCACCACCTCGGCGGCGGGGCGGGTGCAGAACTGGATGCCCAGGGCGGCATGGTTGACCCCTTCGCGCTGCCATTGGCTCAACAATTCGATCAAGCCCTTGCGCCCGGTGCGCAGCACATAGCCGCCTTGCAGCGGGGTGCGCGGATGGTCGGGGTCGGCCACCAGGTCGAGCCATTCATTGGTGACGTGGGGGCGGAAGCCGCCATCGCTGATCGCGCTGCGCCATTGCGCGATTTTCTGCCCCAGGCGCCGTGGCCCGTCGCTGTTGTGGGTGGCCTCGGGGAAGGTCAGCCAGCCGTCGGCGTGTTCGGCAATCCACTGCGGCGTCTGTCGGCTGGTGCCCGTCACCAATAGCGGGATGGTGCCGCTCACCGGTTTCGGCAGCAGTTCGGCGTCGCTGATACTGCCCAACGGGCTGTGCAGTGCGCGCCGCCCGGTTTGCAGCAATTGCCGAAAGTCGCTCACCGCCTGGGCAAAGCGTTCGCCGCGCTGGCTGTGCTCTAGACCATAGGCGGGAAACTCCCCGGGCCGGTCTCCCGACGCGATGCCCATCACCAGCCGCCCGCCCGAGAGTTGATCGACGCTGGCCGCGGCCTTGGCCAGGTCGATGGGGTGGCGCAGGCTGAAAATCGCACTGCCGGTGGCCAGGGCGATGCGTTCGGTGTGGGCGGCGAGGAAGGCCAGGTAGGTGAAGGGGTCGAACACTTGGCCGGCGTCGCCGAACGTCGGGTCGTACAGCGGCACGTCACGCACCCAGACGCCGGCAAAGCCCTGGCGGTCGATTTCGCGCACCAGCCGCGCCTGGCCGCGCAGCACCTCGCTGTCGCCCTGGTAAAAGCGCAGCGGCAGGAAAACCCCCAGGGTCAGGTGCCCGGGGGCGAACATGCGCCGGTAGCCAGGATGCTGGGCAAAGGCTTGGCAAGAGGCACCGCACAGGCGGGTAGGAAGGGGCATGGTCAGGCTCCTGTGACCGGTGCGGGTAGGCTCAGGCCGGTTTGCACGGCGGGGCGGGCGGCCACACGCTGGTGCCACGCGCTGAGGTGGGCGAAGGCGCTGAAGTCAAAACCGACCAACTGGGCGATGTGGCTCCAGCCGAAGTGGGCGATGTCGGCGATGGAGTACTCGGTGCCGGCCAGGTACGGCTGTTGGGCCAGGCGCGTGTCGAGGGTGGCGAAGGCTTCTTCGCTCAAACGAGTAAAACGCTGGACCTGAACCGGGTCTGGCGGGTTGGCAAACACTTGGGCATGCACCCGTTGCCCCAGCAGCGGCCCCACGCTGGCCGCGTGGAACACCAGCCACTGGATCGCCTGCCAGCGCGCCGTGGGCTCGTTGGGTAGCAGGCGCCCGGTTTGGTCGGCGAGGTAAAGAAGGATGGCGGCGGACTCGAACAGCGTGATGCCGGTGCTGTCGTCCACCAGCACCGGGATGCGGCCGTGGGGGTTGAGGCGCAAGAAATCGGGGTGGCGGTGTTCGCCGCGGTCGATCTGCACGTGGTGCAAGCGGTAGTCCAGGCCCAGTTCCGCCAGGGCGATGGTGGTTTTGAAGCCGTTGGGTGAACTGTCGGTGTAGAGGTGGAGCATGGGGCGTCATCCTGTCAGTGCTTGGCTGGTGTAGTTTTTCTAAAGCGGCTAAGGTGGGCCGCTTTTCGATAATGGCCATCTGTACCGCCTAGCGGAAACGATGATTTTTCACCCCTGAGTTAAGGAAAACTAAAGCCTATGAGCCGTCCCTTGCCGCTACAGGCCTTACGCGCCTTCGTCGAAGTGGGCCAGCACGGCAGCATCAAGGCTGCGGCGGCGGTGCTCAATGTCACCTCTGGGGCGGTGAGCCAGCAGATCCGCCTGCTGGAGGAGCGGGTCGGCCTGGCGCTGTTCACCCGTGAGCGCCAGGGCCTGCGCCTGACGCAAACGGGGGCGGCGGTGTACCCGGCGTTGCACGAGGCCTTCGCACAGATCGCCCGGGCCAGCGAGGCCCTGGAGCAGATCCAGGCACGCCAGACGTTGACGGTGAGCACCGTGGCCACCTTCGCTGCGTCCTGGCTGGTGCCGCGCCTAGGGCGCTTCAACCAGCGCCACCCGCAAATCGAAGTGCGGGTGGAGGCCACGTCGGCCCTGGTGGATTTTCGCCGCGACCGGGTGGACGTGGCCCTGCGCCACGGCTTGGGGCAGTACCCGGGGTTGTACGTTGCGCGGTTGATGGCGCCGGTGCTGGTGCCGGTGGCGCGCCCGGGCCTGCTGGCGGGGGACCGGCTCGGCGCGCCCGCCGACTGCCTCGACCACCCGCTGCTGCACGATGCCGACCGTGCCGACTGGCCGCTGTGGCTAACCGCCCATGGCGTGGCGGCGGACCCACGGGCCGCGCGCGGTTCGGCGCTGGAGGATGATTTTTTGCTGATCCGCGCCGCCGAGGCCGGCCAGGGCCTGGCCCTGGTACCCCAGCAATACGCCGAGCAGGAGATCGCCGCCGGGCGCCTGGTGCAAGTGCTGGACAAACCCTGGCCGGCGCGTTTCGCCTACTACGCGGTGGCTCGCCCGGAGGCCATCGAGCGCCCGGCGGTCAAGGCGTTTCTGGCCTGGATCATGGAAGAAGCCGCCGCCCTGGGTTAAGGTGGCGCGCTTCGCTCCCGCCCTGGAACCCGTTCGCCGATGCCCCTGATCCGTCATTTCCAAAGCCCGCCGCCCGAGGCGATCGACAGCCAGATCCTGCAACTGGTGGTGGACAACCTCACCGACATCAGCGCTATCGGCATCGGGCCAAGCAACCTGCTCTACAACGTCTACCAATACGCCGTCGGCTACGAGGTGCACCTGTACCTGCAAGCGCTGGGCGGTGGCCAAGGCGTGGCGGCAGAGTTGCTGGTGGCCATGGACGAAGACGACCCCGAGGCGCTGCTGGGTTTTGTCCTGTACCTGCCGGTGCAGGACGACCCCCTGGCCTGCGGCGTGGCCTTCATGGCGGTACGCGCCAGCCATCGGCGCCAGGGGGTGGCGCGCGCGCTGCTGGGGCAGATGCTCGCCCGCTATCCCCACGGCGAATTGACCTGCGCGGTGGATAAGGTGGCGTACTTCGAGGCCCTGGGCTTCACCGTGCTGGGCACCCGTGGCCCGCACGTGCTGATGAGTACCCGCCAACGGCCCACCGATGGGCTGATGGCGGTGCTGGACGTGGCGCCGGTGTACCGCTCCCTGGAAGTGCGGCAGATCCACACCTACCTGCTGCAAAAGCACGGCAAGCGGGCAATGCTCGACGCCGAAAAACAACGCGACCGCCACCTCGACCAAATGACCCGCAAGGCCCAGGCGTTCGTCCGCCAACGCCTGGGCTGAGCCTCTATGGCGTGCCGTTGCGCCCGTGCAGCAAGTAGCCGGGGCGCTGGCTCAGGCGCTCGTAGTAGGCGCTGACCGCCGGCAGGTGCGGGTGCTGCAACGGGGTCTGGAACCAACGGTTGACCGACAGCCCGATGGCGATATCCGCCAACGAGAACGCCTCGCCGCTGACATGCCCGCCGCTGGCCTGGAGCTGGCCTTCGAGAATCGCCATGTTCGCGGCCCATTGCCCGCAGGCTTCGGTCAGGGCCTGCGGGTCCTGGTGCGCCGGCGAGTGGCGGACCAGGGACAGGAAAGGGTAAGTCCAGGATTTGTTCAGGTCGGTGGCCTGCCAGTCCAGCCACTGGTCCACCCGGGCCCGGGCGCGGGGCTCGGTGGGGTAGAGCGCGGTGTTGCCTTCACGGCCCGCCAGGTAGCGGATGATCGAGTTGGACTCCCATAGCACGAAATCCTCGTCCTTTATCACCGGCACCATGGCGTTGGGGTTGAGCGCCAGGAACGCCGGGTCGTGGGTGGACTGAAAGCCCGAGCCCCAGTTTTCGCGGGCGAAGGGCAGGCCCAGTTCGGCGCAGGTCCACATCACTTTGCGCACGTTGATCGACGAAGCTTTACCCAGAACTTGCAGCATGGCGTGTCCTTGTCAGTGGCGGTGCATGACTATCGCTGATCGCCTGCCCTCGGGAAAGTGGCAAATCGCTAGTGCCTGCTTGACTCCACGTATCTGCCGGCGCTGTTGCTCAATCGCCGCGTACGCCTGGGCCAGGGGAAAGACTCGGTAGCGCCCCTGGCGCGCAGGTTCGGGAATCAGCCCGAGGGCTTCGTACAAGCGAATGGCCGGTGAGGCTGGCGAGCTGGCCTGCGAACATAGGGCGCCCTGACAGGTGGGCTGGGGGTCATGGTTTGCCGAACAGCGCGGTCCAGTAGATCCCGGCATCGCTTTTCGGGTCTGCGGCGTAGGCCGCGCCCAGTTCCTGGAACGCTGGGTTCATCAGGTTGGCGCAATGCCCGGGGCTGGCCAGCCAGCCGTCGATCACGGCGCGCACGCTGTCGTGGCCGGCGGCGATGTTTTCGCCGATCTGCTGGCCCTGGTAGCCGGCCAGTTCGGCGCGATCGCCCGGGGTGCGACCGTCGCGGTCGCGGTGCTCGAAGAAATTCTGGTTGGCCATGGCACGGCTATGGCCTTCGGCGGCGCTGGCCAGGGCTGCATTCCAGGCCAACGGCGCACTGGCCTCCAAGCGTTGGGCGCCGCACTGGCGGGCCTGGGCGCGGGCGCCGTTGAGCAGCTCCAGGAGTTTTTGCCCTTCAGCCTGCCAATCCCCCAGGCGTGCGCTGAGCAACGGGCGCGCCAGGACGATGCGCCATTCCCGGCCCTCGCGGCTGATGCCGACATCGACAAATTGCGGGTCCAGCACCACTTGGCAGAAGCTCTCGCGCACGGCCTGCATGGCGGCGGCCCCATCCCTCGGGCCGGACAGGCGAATGGCCTGCACATTGACCATCGGGTAACTGGCCTTGACCAGGGCCTGTTGCAGGTCGCCCATGCCGGTGGCGGGCAGGATCAGGCGCGGGTCGCTGGCCAGGGGTGGCAACTCCCCCAGGGCCTGGCCGGCGCAGCGTTGGATCTGGCTGCGGTAGCTGTTGAGCGAGTCGACCAATTGCGACTCTTCGCTGGCCATGGCGTGGGTGGTGCAGGCCAGGGCAAGCGTGAGCGCGCCAAGGCGCAGGACAGTGGTAAAGCCCATGGAGATCTCCTGGTGACGGACCGCGCCATGATGCGCGATAACACCGCGCCGAGTACAACCGCTTTTCATCCCGCGCAGGGGTTTGCCCCCATCTTTGCGGGGCTTTGGCCGACTACACTGAGCAAGTCGAACCGACCCTGCCGCACAAGGACTGCCCCCATGGGAACCCTACTGAACATCCTCTGCCTGGCGCTGTGGCTGGGCGCCGGGCAAGCGCTGGCCGGCGCCCAACAGGCCGAAGACAAGGCCCAGGCGCTGGAGCACAGTGCCGCGCAGCAGGACCTCGCCACCCCTGCGCCCAAGGGCCAGGCCATTACCCCTACCGAAGTGCAAGCCGTAGACCCGGCCGGCGCCGCGCCTCTGGACGACGCCATCACCTGCCTGGCCCGCAGCATCTATTGGGAAGCCAAGGGCCGCGCCAGCGCCGAGATGGAAGCGGTGGCCAGCGTGGTGATGAACCGCCTCGGCCATGAAGGCTTCCCCGACACCGTTTGCGCGGTGGTCAAGCAGGGCTCGGAAAGCGGCGCTTGCCAGTTTTCCTGGTGGTGTGACGGCCGCGCCGACGCCGTGCAGGAAGAGGCCCAATACAGCCTCGCCAAGGAAATCGCCCGCAAGGCCCTCAACCGCCAACTCCAGGACCGCACCCTTGGCGCCCTGTACTTTCACGACCGCAGCGTAAGGCCCGACTGGGCTGGGGTTTACGTCAGGACGAACGCCACGGGGCGGTTCGTGTTCTACAAGCCTAAGGGTGGGGAGGCGAAGTAGCGCCATCGTTGGGCGCGAGCCTGCTCGCGACGAGGCGGGCAGAGCGCCGGCACTTGTCTCTTCAGCAGTAGCGCTGTCGCGAGCAGGCTCGCTCCCACAGGGGGCGGGTTTGGCCCCGGGTCAGGCCGTTTGCCTGCGCATCGCCAGCAGGGCGGTGCCGAAGCCGATGAAGGTGGTGCCGACCACGCGGTTGACCCAGCGGGAGAACTGCGGGCGGCTGAGCAGGCCGCGGGCCTGGGAGGCGAGCAGGGCGTAGACGCTCAGGGAACTGAGGGACAGCGCCATGAAGATCAGGGTCAGGATCAAAAATTGCGGCACCAGCGGCGCTTGCTGGTTGATGAATTGGGGAAACAGGGCAGTAAAGAACATCGCCGCCTTGGGGTTGGTGGCGGCGGTGAGGAAAGCGGACTTGAACAGTTTCAGCCGCGACGGCATCGCACCGCGTTGCTGTGGGTCGCTGTCGCCGCCGAGCACGGCTTTCTTCGTGAGCAGGGCTTTGGCGCCGAGGTAGAACAGGTAGGCCGCACCGAGGACTTTCAAGGCGTTGAACACCCATTCGGAACTGGCGATCAGCGCACCCAAGCCCAGCATGGCGGCGGCGGACATGCAGAACAGCCCGCTGGCGTTGCCCAGAGACGACCACAGGGTGGATTTGGCGCCGTAGGTCAGGCTGTTTTGCAGGGCCATCACGGTGGCGGGGCCGGGGCTGGCGATGGCGATGCCGGCGACCAGGGTGTAGGTGAGTATCGAATGGGCATCCATGTTCGCATCTCGAGGCAGGGTCACGGCGGCCATTGGGGCCACCGTGTGGGGGTCAGTTGGAGTGGGCGAGCTCTTCGGTGGCGCTGGTGTCTGGCGTTGGGTCCGGGGCTTGGGTGACGACGGTGAAATCGCTGACTTCGACGGTGCCGACACCGTAGCCTACCAAGTGGAAGGAAAAGGCCTTGCGCGACTGCGGGTTATTGAACCGAAAGTCCATTTCCAAAGGCTGCCCGGCGGTGAGCACCATGGCCTCGGGCAGGCCGATCTGTACGTCTTTTTCAAACTCCTTGGCCTTGAGCTGGATCGAGGCGTTGTCTTGCAAGTCCACCGAGCGGATGGTCAGGCGCACGTGGGTTTGGGAGCCCTTGGGCATTTCCAGGTACTGGGCGCCGATCAGGTTGTCGGTCCAGTCGTTGTTGGGTTGGGCATGCAAGGGCAGCACTTCGGGGCCGCCGAACTGGTAGCGCTGGTTCAGCGGCGAGCCCAGCAGCGTGCGGTCCAGGCCTTCGGCGCGGGCGGCGACTTCGCGGGCGCGTTTGCCGCCGTACTGGCCAAGGTAGCTCACCCGTTCGGCGATGAACCCTGCGCTGCTGTAGTCGCGGCAGCGTTGCTGGAAATCGCATTCGGTGAAGGTGCCCAGGCCATTGTGGTAGCGCAGCTTGCCGTTGGTGAACGACATGATTTCGCGGCCGCTGTCGTAGTCGCGAAACAGCGAGCGCCCGCTGAGGGCGGCGGGCACCGGCAGGGCGAAGTAGTCCAGCACCGAGGTCGTCAGGTCGACATGGCCGTACACCCCGGGCTTGACCCGTGGCAGTTGCGCCTGCTCGGGCGCCAGGGTCAGGTTGAAGCCCCAGGATGAGGCCAGGCGCACGCCGTCGATGCCGTGGGATTCGTCGGAGGTAATCATCACCAGGGTGTCTTTCAACACGCCCTGGCGTTCCAGGCCCGCGAGGAACTGGCCGAGGGCGTCATCCAGGTAGGCCACGGCGGCCTGCTTGGGGGTGTCGTAGCGTTGCAGGTATTCCTCGGGCGCCGAGTAAGGCTGGTGGGTGCCGACGGTGAGGAGGGTGAGCATCCAGGGTTTTTTCTGTTTTTTCAGTTGGCCGACGTAATCCAGCGCGCCCTCGAAAAACGCCTTGTCGTCCTTGCCCCAGGGGAAGTCCAGGTACGAAGCGTTGGTGAACCATTCCAGGCCCAGGGTGGCGTCGAAGCCGATGTGGGGCATGATTTTGTCTTTGGCCATGAAGCGCAGGCCCGCGCCTTGCAGAAAGTGCGTGGAGAACCCGTTCTGGCGCAGTTGGGCCGGCAGGCAGGCTTGGTTGCGCTCGTTCAGGTTGAGCATTTCCACGCCTTTGGGGGTGCCGTTGTCGAGCTTGTCGTAGTCGCCGCAGAGCATGGCGTACAGGCCACGGATGGTTTGGTGGCTGTGCAGCACATAGTCGGGGGTGTTCATGCCGCGCTCGGCCCAGCGGCTGAGGTTGGGCATGAGGTTTTCCTGGTAGCTGCTGTTGAGCGCCTGGCGATTGACCCCGACATACGCCCCGGGAATGCCTTCCAAGGTGATGATGAGCACGTTGCGCGCCTGCCCGGGGTCACTGAGCAGGTGATGGCCATTGAGGTCCAGTTGGGTCAGGCCGGCCATGTCGGGGGCGATATCGACGCCATCGTCCAGCAGCCAGTCTTCGGCGCGCATCTGCACGTCGCCGACGCCCGCGGCGAGCAACTGGTGCGGCAGGTTGAATTGTTCCCACTGGTCGGCGTCCGAGGGCGCCAGGTGCTGGCTTGCCCAATGGCCGATCAGCAGCAGCGCCGGGGCGGCCCAGGCCTTGCGCGGCAGGGCGGGCGCGGGGCGATGGCGCCCGGCCCACTGGGTGGCCAGCCAC
This sequence comes from Pseudomonas sp. MF08875, assembly GCF_059862525.1. Taxonomy (NCBI): domain Bacteria; kingdom Pseudomonadati; phylum Pseudomonadota; class Gammaproteobacteria; order Pseudomonadales; family Pseudomonadaceae; genus Pseudomonas; species Pseudomonas sp. MF08875. Next base: position 108,235 of record NZ_JCBCUW010000008.1, on the reverse strand, counting down.
AGGCCCAGGCCCAGCGCCAGGGAAACCGCCAGCCAGGGCTGGGCGAAGCCGCCGCCGGTGGAGTTTTCGACGAACTGCGGGTCGAACAGGTAATGCAGGTCCGTGACATCCGGCATGCGCCCCACGGCGCTGACCAACTCGGCCGTCGCCACGTTGAGCAGGCCCCAGAACAACAGCACCGGCAGCGCCAGCCACCAGGGCCTGCGGTGCAGCACCAGCACCAGCAGGCTGCCGATGCCCAGGTCCGACAAGTAACCCAGCGGGTTGGACCAGCCCAGTGCGGCGCGTAGGCCCACCGGCAGAAGCAGAACGAGGATGACCAGGGCGATCAGGCGTGCGCGTGGTTGTTGCAACCCGTGACGGATGATGTTCACAAAAAAACCTTCCAGACATGAAAACGACACAAAAGTGTGCTGGATGGTACCAAGGCACGGACGCGAGGGCCCGATTAATCCGTCTACACGCTGGCCAAGCGCACTGGAGCGGACCTAGTGCGAAAACTTTTTCGCCCCCGCCACACAACCAATCACCGCCACGGTGACCCCCACCATGCCCAGGCTGACGGGCTCGTGCAGCAAGCTCGCCGCCAGGGCCAGGCCGAAGAAGGGTTGCAGCAACTGCAACTGGCCGATCGCCGCGATACCACCCTGGGCCAGGCCGCGATACCAGAACACGAAACCGATCAGCATGCTGAACAGCGACACATAGCCCAGGCACGCCCACGCCGCCGGGCTGATACCGGCGAATGTCGGCGGCGCCAGCCACAGGGTCAACGGCGCCATGGCCGGCAGCGCTAACAGCAGCGCCCAGCAAATCACCTGCCAGCCGCCGAGGCTGCGCGACAGCTTGGCTCCTTCGGCGTAACCCAGGCCGCACAGCAGCACGGCCAGCAGCATCAGCAAGTCGCCGGCGGGCGAGGCACTCAAGCCCTGGGCCACGGCATAGCCGACCACCAACAGGCTGCCCAGCACGGAGAACAACCAGAACACCGGGCGCGGCCGCTCACCGCCGCGCAACACGCCGAACACCGCCGTCGCCAGGGGCAGCAGGCCGATGAACACAATGGAATGGGCCGAGGTCACGTATTGCAGGGCCAGGGCGGTCAGCAGCGGAAAGCCCAGCACCACGCCCAGGGCGACGATCAGCAGGGGCAGCACCTGGGTGCGGGAGGGGCGTTTTTCCCGCAACAGCAACAACAGGCACAGGGCCACAAGGCCGGCGAGGGTGGCCCGGGCGACCGTGAGGAACACCGGGTTGAATTCCAGTACGGCCACCCGGGTGGCCGGCAGCGAGGCGCTGAAAATCACCACGCCGATAAAACCGTTGAGCCAGCCACTGGCGCTTTTTTGTGCGGGGTTCAGGAGTGTGGTGTGTGCCATGGGGGCTTACCTTGGGGAGTGATCGTGGCATGCTAGGGCGGCCCCTCAATACAATCAAAAAATTGTCCTGGATACATCTACCTATGTCTCGCTCCCGCTATAAAGCCCTGGTGGATGCCCTGGCCGGCGACATCCGCAGCGGTCGCCTGCTCCCCGGCACGCGCCTGCCCACCCACCGCCAACTGGCCAGCCGCGAGGGCTTGGCACTGGTCACCGCCTCGCGGGTGTATGCCGAGTTGCAAGCCATGGGCCTGGTGAGCGGCGAGACCGGGCGCGGTACCTTCGTGCGCGAAACCTCGCTGCCGCCGGGCCTGGGCATCGACCAAAAAACGGTAACCCCAGGGGTGGTGGACCTGAACTTTAACTACCCCGCGCTGCCGGGCCAGGCTGAGTTGCTGCGCAACGGCTTGCGGCAGTTGGCGGCCAGCGGCGACCTCGAAGCCCTGTTGCGCTACCAACCCCACGCGGGCCGCCCCCACGAACGGGCGTCGGTGGCGCGCCACCTGCAAGCGCGCGGGCTGACGGTGGGCGCCGAGCAGGTGCTGATCGTCAGCGGTGCCCAGCACGGCTTGACGGTGGCGCTGATGGCGCTGCTCAAACCGGGGGACGTGATCGTCGCCGATGCCTTGACCTACTCGGGGTTCAAGGTGCTGGCCGAAGCGCTGCACCTGGAGGTGCTGGCGATTCCGGTGCTGGAGCATGGCCCCGACCTGGCCGCCCTCGACCACCTGTGCCGCAACCGCCGGGTGCGCGCGCTGTACAGCATGCCGACCCTGCACAACCCGTTGGGTTGGGTGATGAGCCGCGAGGCGCGGGATGGGTTGGTCGACATCGCCCGCCGTCACGACCTGCTGATCCTTGAAGATGCCGCCTACGCCTTCCTCGTCGACAATCCGCCGCCGCCCCTGGCCCACCTGGCGCCCGAACGCACGGTGTATGTGTCCGGCCTGTCGAAAAGTGTGGCCACGGGCCTGCGGGTGGGGTTCGTCGCTGCGCCGCTGCACCAGGTGCCCGCCCTGGAACGAGCAGTGCGCGCCACCACCTGGAACACCCCGGGGGTGCTCACCGCCCTGGCCTGCGCCTGGATCGACGACGGCACCGTGCTGCACCTGGAAGCGCAAAAACGCGACGACGCCCAGGCCCGCCAGCACGTCGCGGCCAAAGCCCTGGCCGGGTTGCCCTGGGTGGGCCACCCGGCGTCGTACTTCCTCTGGCTACCCCTGGGCGAAGACGCCCGCGCCGACCGGATCGCCAAGGACCTGTTGGCGCGGCAGATCGCCGTCTCCACCGCCGAGCCCTTCGCCACCTCGGCCCACGTGCCCCATGCCTTGCGCCTGGCCTTGGGCTCGGCCCCTTTGGAAACCCTTGGCCCGGCCCTGGAAACGGTGAAGTGGGTGGTGCAGGCGCACACCTAGGCCTGCGCACCCTGATTTGCCGATGGCGGCAGGTTGGTGTGGGCGCGGGCTCTGCTCCTCTTCTATGGGAGCAACTGTGTTACCCCTGCCATTTGTCACCGCCACTGCGTGCCGCCCTCGCGAGCAGGCTCGCTCCCACAGAGGAAAAACAAATCCCACCCACACTGTGGGAGCGGGCCCTGCCCGCGATGAAGCCGGGGCAGGCGATGCACTTCTGGCGGCTGGAATGCCACCCTCGCGGGCGAGCGGCGCCGCCCGGCCTGCTGGCGAAGCCCTTACTGAGCGCCCGCCACAAACACCAGCGCCTTCAAGCCGCTGCGCGGGTCGATGTCGGGGAATTCCGGGGGGTTGTCCAGGCGTTGCACAAAGCGCAGGCCCGGGGCGCCTTGGGTGACGCCGTCAATGATGAAGTCGGCGCCCAGGGACGGGTCGTTCATGCACGCCAGGACCGTGCCGCCCTCGGCCAGCAGTTCCGGCAGGCGGCGGATGACGCGGGCGTAGTCCTTGGTCAGCAGGAAGCTGCCTTTCTGGAAGGACGGCGGGTCGATGATTATCAGGTCGTAAGGCCCGGTGTGCTTGACCTTGCCCCAGGACTTGAACAAGTCATGGCCCAAAAAGCTCACGCGGGTCAGGTCATGGCCGTTGAGGCGGTGGTTGTCGCGGCCTCGGCTCAGGGCCGCGCGGGACATGTCCAGGTTGACCACATGGCGCGCGCCGCCCTCGATGGCCGCCACCGAGAAGCCGCAGGTGTAGGCGAACAGGTTCAGCACCCGCCGGTCGCGAGCGTTGGCCTTGACCCAGTCGCGGCCGTAGCGCATGTCGAGAAACAGCCCGCTGTTCTGCTTTACGCCCAAGTCCAGCAGGTAGCGCAGGCCGCCCTCGGTGAGGGTCCATTGCTCCAGCGGCTCGCCCAACAACCACTCGGTGGTGCTTTGCGGCAGGTAGCGGTGCTGCAGCGCCAGGTGATGGGCGCCACTGGCTTGCCAGGGCGCTTGCTGGGTGAGGGTGTGCAGGCTGGCGACGAGGGCCTGCAACTGTTCCTGGCTCGGTTCCTTGAACAACGACACCAGCACCACCCCTTGCAGCCAGTCTACGGTCAGTTGTTCCAGCCCCGGCCAGCAGCGCCCACGGCCATGGAACAGGCGCCGGGTTTCGGCCGGCGGGGCTTGCAGGGCGGTGGACAGGTGAGCGTGCAGGGTGGACAGGGCGTCGGCATTCATCGGGCAGGTTCGGCAGGGGGAAAGGCCGGCATTCTAAACACAAAGCCACGGCGCTGCTGGATTCGCCCTGGCGCCATTGCTTCTTGGCAATGCCCCTGGCTCAGAAGCCGCCGCCGAGGGGGTATTCCACCGCGAGGCGGATCTGGTCGCTGTCCAGTTCGGCCTGGGCACGGTTGCCGCGATGCACATTGTGCCGCACGGAAAACGCCGCGCCCTTGGCCTTGCCGCTTTGCACCACATAGCGGGCTTCGAAGTCGCGCTCCCAGTGTTTGCCACCCTGGCCGTAGCCCAGGTAGGCGTAGCCGCCCGCAGGGTCGAGGTGGCTGGCGTCGATCTGGCTGCCACGAAGGTAGGCCGCGCTCAGGCTCAGCCCCGGCAAGCCGAAGGTTTGCAGGCCCAGGTCGTAGCGCGCCTGCCAGGATTGCTCGTTCGGCGCGTTGAAGTCCGAGAGCTGCACGGCGTTGCTGATGAAAATCGCCCCACGGGTGACGTAGTCGAATGGCGTGTCGCCGCGCACCTTCTGGTAGCCCAGGCTGAAGGTCTGCGGGCCGCTGGTGTAGCCGGACATCAGGCTCCACGTGGTGTTGTCGATACGTCCCGACAGCGCCCGGCCCTCGTCGGTGGTGCGGTACAGGTTGAGGTTCAGCGACAGTGAGCGGGTGGGGCTCAAGGCGTGGCTGAACGTGGCGCCCAGGTAATGCTGGTTCCAGGTATCGGCATAACGTGAGGTGTAGAGGCTGGCGCTCAGGCCCGGGGTGGCGCTGTAGACCACGCCCGCAAGGTCGAAGGCGTTGCCCTGGCGGCCATTGGAGTAATTGACCACAAAGCCGCGGTCGTGGCTCGAGGCATTGCGGTCGGTGCTTTCGGTGAAGTGCCCACCCAGCAGTTTCACCCCGGCCCATTCCTGGCTGGTGAGGAACAGCCCGGTGGCGGTTTCCGGCAGGAGGCGGCTGTCGGAGGAACTGAATACGGGGGTTTTCACCCGTTGTTCGCCCCAGGCCAGGGTGGTGGACGACACCCGCAACTTGAGCGCGGCGCCGCCACGGCTGAAGCTGTTTTTGGGGTGGCCGTCGTGGTCCAGCCCCAGCAGCCGCGCCTTGCCCGCGCGGCCGCCACCGCTGTCCAGTTGCAAGCCTTGGTAAGCGTGGGCATCGACGCCCACACCCACCGTGCCCTGGGTAAAGCCCGACTGCACGCTGCCCATCAGCCCGTAGGCCCATTCTTCGCCGTAGCCATTGCGCTCGCTGCGGGGTTTGTAGGCGTTGCGCGCGCCGTTGCTGCGGGCGCCGTGACGGTACTCGCGTTGGTCGTACACGCTGCGGTTGAGCAGGGTCCAGGTGCTGTCTTCGACAAAACCCTTGGCCTGTTCCTGGGCGGACCCGGCGTTGGCCAGGGTGCTGTGGCCGAGCAAGGCGACGGGCAGTGCCAGCGCAGTGATGTAACGCATCGGGGTGGTCTCCAGGAAGGGTTAAAGAGGCGTGGAAGCGCAGGATCTGCGCGCCATCGCTGGGGTCGGTCAACCAGCCCGCGCCCCGAAGCTTATTGGCCAGGGTTTGCAAGACCATGGGCAGGCTGATGGCGGTTTCGCCCAGGGCCGCGCCGGCGATCACCGCCAGCACCAACAGGCCATGGCCGAGTAACCGGGCGTGTCTCATTTAGGCAACTTGAAGTGCTCAACAGCGCTGGCCAGCTCCTCAATGGCGCCGAACATCCGCGTGCTGGCGTTCATGCCGTGGGCGTCGATGATGACGATGCGGTCGTGCTTGACTGCGTCCATGTGGCGGGTCACTGGGTCGCTCTTGAGGAATTCCAGTTTTTTGCGGTAGTCGTCGGCGGGGTAGCGGCGCCGGTCCATGCGCGCAATCACCAGGATACTGGGGTTGGCCTTGGCGATGGTTTCCCAGCCCACGGTGGGCCATTCCTCGTCGGATTCGATCACGTTGCGCATCCCCAGGGCGCTGAGCATGAAATCGGGGATGCCCTTGCGGCCCGCCACATAGGGGTCGATGCCAAGGTCGGCGCTGGAAAACCACACCACTGCGGAGACGTCCCGGGGGTGCTGCTGGCGCGCCTGGGCCACGGCGTTGGCCAGGCGATTCTTCAGGTCGCTGACCAGGCGCTGGCCGCGGTCCTCCACATCGAAGATCTGTGCAAGCTCGGTGATGCTCTTGTACAGGCTGTCCACGCTGAAGGCCTTGAGGCGCGTGCCATCGGCGCCCACCAGGTTGTCCTTGCCTTCGCAGTCGGAGGGCAGCAGGTAGGTAGAGATCTTCAGTTCATGGAACTGCTCGCGGGTGCCGACCGCGCCTTGGGGCCCAACCATCCACTCCAGGTCCACGGCCACCAGGGCGGGGCGCTTGCCGATCACCGCTTCAAAACTGGGTTCGTTGTCGGCCAGGCGTTCGACCTTGGCATCCTGGGCCTTGAACTGCGGCAGCACTTCGTTGAACCACAGCGAGGTGCCTACCAGTGTGTCGCCCAGGCCCAGGGCGTAGAGCATCTCGGTGCCGGATTGGCCGATGGTCACGGCCTTGGCCGGCGCCTCGCTGAACGTCAGGGGCACGCCGCAGTTGTTCAGGTGCAACGGGTATTCGGTGGCACTGGCGCACAGGCTCAGCGAGGTCAGGCCGAGGCCGGCGAACAGGGCGTTGAGGTGGGGCAGTGACATGAAATGCGATCTCCATTGGAACCGGTGCACGGGCAGGGCACGGCCTTGGAAAACACATCCCTCAAACGCTGCCGCCAGGGCAGGGTAAAGCTGAAAACGCATCGAAAACCGCGTGCGGATGTCCTTTCCGGACACCCCGCCGGTTAGTGTTTGCTACGGGCCGGCAGGTGTTCTGATTGGCGCTTCGCGGTCCGCCAGCGGCCTTCCCGGGAGGTTTTCCGGTGGCGTGCGTGGAGGCAGGGGGCTCGGCGCCTACAGTTGCGGGGGCAGTTCCGTTTCAGCGTGGCTTACGGCGCGCTGGGGGATTCCCTGTCAGTTCCTTGCGCCAACCGGCGGGCGGCATGTTAGTTCATCGATACGCATTCAACCAGCGGCGGGGCAAGTGTATGGCCGTGATTGCGCGGTGCATTGCGCTAGCTTGTCATGTTATAAGGTAACGGTTCAAGCTTTTCATCGACCGCTCTGGCGAGCGGGTTTCCTATCATCCCGTTGCGAATACTCCATGACCCATACCCCTTCACCCGCTGTTAGCCCCCCGATTTCACGTCTGCTGTCCATCGATGCCCTGCGTGGGCTGGTGATCCTGTTCATGCTGCTCGATCACGTGCGCGAAACCTTCCTGCTGCACCGCCAGGTCGGCGACCCGATGGACATCGCCAGCACCGAACCGAGTCTGTTTATCAGCCGTACCCTGGCCCATTTGTGCGCCCCGGTGTTTGTGCTGCTCACCGGGTTGTCGGCGTGGTTGTACGGCGAAAAATATGCCGGCAAGGCTGATGTCGCGGCGTTCCTGTTCAAGCGTGGGTTGTTCCTGGTCCTGCTGGAGCTGACCTTGGTGAATTTCGCCTGGACCTTCCAGTTCCCGCCCAGCGTGATCTACCTGCAAGTGATCTGGGCCATCGGCCTGAGCATGCTCGCGCTGTCGCTGCTGGTGTGGCTGCCACGGCCGGTGTTGGCATTGCTGGCGGTGGCGATCATCGCCGGGCACAACCTGCTGGACGGCGTGCATTTTCCCGTGGAGTCGGCCTTGCACGTGCCGTGGGCGATCCTCCACGACCGTGGCTGGCTGGCGTTTTCTGCGGATTTGCGCCTGCGTACCTCTTACCCGGTATTGCCGTGGATCGGCGTGATCGCCCTGGGCTACGTGCTGGGGCCGTGGTTCAGCCGCAGCACGCCGGTGGCGGGGCGCCAGCGGCGCTTGCTGGGCTGGGGTGTGGCGGCGTTGCTGGGGTTTGTGCTGGTGCGCCTGGCCAACGGTTATGGCGAAAAACCCTGGGCCGTGGGCGACACCGCGCTGCACACCCTGATGGGCTTTTTCAACATCACCAAGTACCCGCCGTCGCTGCTGTTCCTGACCTTGACCCTCGGGCTTGGGCTGCTGCTGTTGCTGGCCTTCGAGCGGGCCGGCCAGCGGCGGTGGCTGCTGCCGTTGACGGTATTGGGCTCGGCGCCGATGTTCTTCTACCTGCTGCACCTGTATGTGCTCAAAGCCTTGTATCTATTGGCGGTGGCGGCGTTCGGGCTGAACCAGGGCAGCTACTTTGGCTTCGACTCCATTGGCGCGGTGTGGCTGATGGCGATGGCCCTGGCGCTGGCGGTGTACCCGCCAGTGCGCTGGTTCTCAGCGCTCAAGGCCAGGCGCCGCGACCTCGCCTGGCTCAAATACCTGTAGCCCCTACGGCACGGCTCAGGCGTCGCGCAGCAGGTCGTTGGCGTTGAGCAGGCTGTAGGCGATCTGCGGGTTTTTTTCCAGGGCGCGGCGGATAGCGGCAGGGATGGTCTGGCGGGTTTTGCGGCACAGGCCTGGGGTGTCGTCGATCTGGATCTGGATGCCGCGCATGCTGCGCACTTCATTGAAACCGGGGGCGACCTGCACGCGGATGCCGAGCAACTGGAGCATTTTGCGCTGCATGTGTTCCAGGTCGTCCAGGCTGTGCAGGTTTTCCAGGCGTTCGAGCAGGCGTTTTTCTTCGGCCCGGGTCAGGCTCAGGATCGGCAATTGCAGCAGTTCCTGCTCCGGCAAGCGGTCGCGCCCGCAGGTGCAGGCGCCGGGAGGGCAGGGTTGGCGCAGGTGGGCAGGCGTGGTCATGGGCAGCAGCATAGCGACTGGCGCGCGGCTTTGCCTATCACGGCGCCAGCGCACCGGGTGGCGCGCGTGCAACGCAGAGGCTGGCTGTGCCGGCCTCATCGTCAGGCGGGCGCCCAGGGCCTTACTTCTCCCACTCCGCCTTGGGGATCAGCAGGCCATGGTTGCCGTTGTAGGCGGCGCGTTGCGGCGGTTGCCAGCCGTCGAGCAGGCTGTCGTCGAGGCGGTAGATTTCCACGCCCAGGGGTCGGCAGACCTTGAGCGGGTCTTCGGCGTCCGGGCCCCACATCGGCAGCGAGAGGTCGCCGCCCGGGCAGGTGGAGAGGGCGCACAGCAGGTCGATTTCGGCGAAGAACTCCAGGTAGTCACCTTTCTGCGCCGGGCAGGCTTTCATGAAGTACATGTCGTCGTGGTTAAGGCCCGTGCACTGGAAGATGTTCAGCACGTCATGCACGTCGAACTCGGTCAGGCCGTGGGGCAGCACAGCGCGGGTCAGGTTGGAGTGGCAGTGGTGGTGGAAGTCTTCGCCGGTGAGCATTTTGTTCACGTAGGGGTCGCAGCGGGTGCCGAGCAGGTCGTGCAGGCGCCCGCCGTGCTCGTCGATGCCGTAGGCGGCCAGGCTGTCGTCGGTGATGGTGACCATCGGGCGCAGAAACGGCAGGTTCGACCACAAGCGGTCATAGGTGGTCACGTGGGCGCCCTGCAACTGGCGGGTGCGCGCGGCCCACATGCGTTCGCGTGGGTCGTTGGCGTTCCACACGTTGAAATCGCCCACCTGCGGGCCGACCGGGGTGGTCACGCGGAATACATGGCCGGCCGGCACTTTCCAGGCGCGGCCGGTGCGGATCGGCACTTCGAACTGCTCGATCAGGGTGCGAGCGCTTGGGGTCTGGCGCACGCGGTCGTAGAACGCGGTATCGACTTGCAGGGCGGCGCCTTTGCTGACCTGGTAGGCCGCGGGGTAGTCCTTGTACATGGTGGGTCCTCTTTTTTCAGTGTTTGGGGATGCTGGCGAGAATGTCCAGCAACACCCGTTCGGAGTCGTTGAGGTAGCTGCTCATGGCTTCTTCGGCTTCTTTCTTGCGCCCCTCGCCCAGCAGGTCGTGGATGTGCCGGTCGCGCTCCAGCCAGGGTTTCTGGAAGGTTTCTTCGCTGGGGGCGTTGGAGAACACCAAACGCATCTGGGCGGCGACATGGGTGAAGAATTCGTCGAACAGGGGGCTGCGCAGCAGGCCGACGATGTGTTGGTGAAAACGCAGGCTGTGGGTGCCGAAGGCCTGCCAGTTTTCGCGGTCCTGGGCCAGTTGCGCAGCTTCGATGGCTTGCAGCATCAGGTCGGACTGGTACTCGCGCAGTGGTTTGCTGGCGGCGATGGCCTGCAATTCCAGGGTGCGCCGTACTTTGAAAATGTCGCGTACTTCGTCGATACCCAGGCGCCGCACCATCACGCCCTTGTTGCGCACGTAGCTGGCCAGGCCTTCGCGCCCGAGCTGGTGCAGGGCCTCGCGCACAGTGTTGCGCGAGGCGTTGTAGTGGTTGACCAGTTCGCTTTCCACCAGCGGCATGCCCGGCAACAGGCGCCCGCCAATGATGTCTTCGCGCAGTTCAATGGCCACTTGGTCGGCCAGTGACAGGCTCGGTTCCTTGGTTTGGCTCACGGTGTGGCTCCCTTGGCTCAGGCCAGTTGCACGTCTTTGAGGAACTTGGTCATGCGTTCGCTGCGTTGCTCCAGCATCTGCCGGGGCGCGGCGTCCTGGATGATCTCGCCGCCTTCCATGAACACCACGCGGTCGGAGAGCTTGAAGGCGAAGTTCATTTCGTGGGTGACGATGACCATGGTCATGCCTTCGCGGGCCAGTTCTTCGATCACCGCCAGCACATCGCCCACCAGTTCCGGGTCCAGGGCCGAGGTGGGTTCGTCGAACAGCATCACCGAGGGCCGCATGGCCAGGGCGCGGGCGATCGCCACGCGCTGCTGCTGCCCGCCGGAGAGCTGGTGCGGGTACTTGCCGGCGTGGTCGAGCATGCCCACTTTGCGCAGCAGGGCCAGGCTCAGCAGGCGTAGGTCCTCGTCGCCGCCGTGGGCGTGGTAGAGCGGCGCCATCATGACGTTTTCCAGGGCGGTTTTATGGGGGAACAGGTTGAAGCCCTGGAACACCATGCCGACGTGGACGATACCGTTCATGTGCACCTTGTGCCCCAACGGGCCTTGGGCCTCTTTGGTGCCGCGCAGGAACGGCTGGCCTTGTAGGGTGATGTCCCCGTGGTCGAGGGTTTCCAGGCCATTCATGGTACGGATCAGGGTGGTCTTGCCCGAGCCGGACGGGCCGATGATCGACACCACCTCGCCCCAGCGCACGTTCAATTGCACGCCCTTGAGCACTTGCAGCTCACCGTAGGCTTTGCGCACGCCACGGGCCTGCAAGGCGAATTCGCCCGGTTCGGCCTGGCCGGCGGCACGGGCGGTGGCGACCTGGCTGAGATCAACAGCGGCGATGTGCTTGGGTTTGCGTCGGGTTACATCGAGGTGGTTTTCCAGCACCCGCAGCAAACGGCTGAACACGGTGACGATGAACACGTAATAGAAGGCCACGGCGAGCATGGTTTCCATCACCAGAAAGTTCTGGGTGTAGAGCTGCTGGCCCACCAGGAGGATTTCCGAGAGGGAAATCACCGACACCAACGAGGTCAGCTTGACGATGGTGATGTATTCGTTGGCCAGGGTCGGCAGCGCCACGCGCAGGGCCTGGGGCACCACAATCAGGCGCTGGATGCCGCGATAACCGACGCCCAGGGCCTTGCCCGCTTCCAGTTGGCCCTTGGCCACGGCCATCAGGCCGCCACGGTGGATTTCGGCAATGTACGCCGCTTCGCTGAGCACCAGGGCGATCAGGCCGGCGGAGTAGGGGTTGGACAGCACCAGGCTGGTGGACGGGAACACCTGGGGCAGGTTGTAGACGAAGATCAGCAGCACCAACAGGGGGAGGCTGCGGAAGAACCAGATGTAGACCCCGGCCGTGTCGCGCAGCCAGCGCCGTTGCGACTGGCGCGCCAACGCCAGGAGAAAGCCCAGGACAATGCCCAGCAGCCAGGTTTCCAGGCTCAGTTCGACCACGGTGGCCACGGCGCGCCAGAAGTCGGCGTTCCACAACAGGCCCAGGGTGTAGTGCCAATCGAATTGCATGTACGTGCTCCGCAGGGCGGGCCGCGCGCGGCCCGGGTCGGTGAAGGGGCGGGCGGGCTTAGTTGCCCAGGGCCGCACGGATTTCCTCGGCGCTTGGCTCGGCCAGGTTGTAGCGCTCGAGCAGGGCGCCATAGCTGCCGTCTTCGCGCAGCTTGCCCAGGGCACCGCTCAGCTCATCGAGCAGCGGTTGGTTGCCCTTGCGCACGGCCAGGCCGATTACCACCGGGTAAATCAGTTCGGTGGAGCTGATGACCGTCTTGCCCTGGAGTTTTTGCGCGGTGATCTTCGCCACCGCGGCGTCTTCCATCTGCACGTCCACGGCCTGGGCCAACAGGGCCTGCGCCGCTTCCGGCGAGGTAGGGAACTCGCGGGACTGGATCGCCGGTTTGCCCGCCGCCAGGCAATGCTCGGCCGAGACTTTGTTCAGCTTGGGTACCCAGGACGCGCCCTTGATCGAGCCCACGCGCTTGCCACACAGGTCCTCAGGTGTGCGCGGCTGGAAATCGCCATTGCTGCGCACCATCAGCGACGAGCCGGTTTTCAGGTAGCTGAGGAAATCCACCTGGCGAGCGCGCTCGGGGGTGACGTACAGCGCCGAGGCCACCACGTCGAACCGCTGGGCGTTCACGCCCAACACCAGGTTGGCGAAACGGGTGTCGAGAAAGCGCGGCGCCACCCCCAGTTGCTTGCCCATGAGCTGCATGAACTCGGGGTCGAAACCGGCGGCTTGCTTGTTGTCCAGGTAGGTGTAGGGCGGGTAGGTGAGGTCCGAACCAATGGACAGTTCACCGGCCTTGAGTGCGCCCTTGACCTCGGCGCCGGCCACCAGCGGCGTCACACAGGCCAGGGCGATGGCCAATGCCAGATTGCGCGTGGAGTTCTTGCCCGTCAGACCTTTTTGCATGTTCGTATCCTCGGTTGCTGGAAGCTGATGCGTCGGTGATTGTTCAACAATCTGTTATTTTCTGGTAAGCGGATATCGTGCCAACTATGGTTTTATCGTTGGGATTGGACGTTTTTTGTCCAGATCTAATGATCTTTTTTGCCAGATATCCCCAGTTCGGTGCGCGGGGTTACCGAATGCCACGAAGTGGGGCGTTGTTGCAGGTGATGTTGGAGAGGGTGTTACCGAGGGCGGGGTGATAAACACATATGTTCTATGGTTATAAAAAACTGTTCTTTTATCTTTATTTGCGTTGTTGAGTAAGCTCCATGGCAGATGGCCTGCATCGTTGTTGCTGTTGTCGGCAGCAAGCGTTAACTGCGTCAGGCCCTGACCCTCGCCCTTTTCTTGAGAGACCTGCCATGAAGATTCGCCTGCTTACCGCGGCCGTAGCGGCTGCCCTTTCCCTCGCCAGCGTCGGTGCATTGGCTGACATCGCCGCCATCAAGCAAAAGGGCGAGATTGTCATCGGCACCCTGGGCACCGACGAACCCAACAGCTTTATCGACGCCAAGACCCGCCAGCTCATCGGCTATGAAATCGACCTGGGCACGGCGGTGGCCAAGGATTTGGGGGTCAAACCGGTGTTCAAGCAGATCTCGGTGGCGGCGCGCATTCCCGAGTTGCAACAGGGCCGTGTCGACCTGCTGGCCGCCTCCCTGACCCACAACAAGGAGCGTGAGGCGCTGGTGGACTTCTCCTACTCGATCCTGATTACCGGGCAGAAGGCCCTGGTGAAGAAAACCACCGGCATCACCGCCCTGGAGCAACTGGCCGGCAAGAAGGTGTTGACGGTCAAGGGCGGCACCCAGGAGCCGAACATCCGCAAGGCCATTCCCACTGCGCAAGTGGTCACCTTCGAGACTTCGCAACAGGCGTTGCTGGCGCTGCAACAAGGCAAGGGCCAGGCCTTTGTCGATGACGAATCGGCGCTGACCAACGACTTCGCCAAAATCGGCGCCGCCTCGGCGGGCTACGCCATCCTGCCGCGAAACCTCAGCACCGAAGCCTTGGCCCTGGCCTTGCCCAAGGACAGCGCCGAGCTGAAAGCGGCCGTGGACAAAACCCTGGCACGCCTGGAAAACAGCGGTGAAGCCGAGCAGCTGTACCTCAAGTGGTATGGCCCGGGCACCAAGTCCAACCAACCGGCGCGGCACTTCAAGATCGACTCCGATCAGGTCCAGTAACACGGTGGGCGGGCCCTGACATCGACGCTTCGCAAGAAGAACGCCGATAGGCGCCCGCCGGCCTTCAAAGGCGTGTGCCCACGATGTTGCAATTCGATTATTCGCTACTGCTGAGCGGTCAATACCACGACATGCTGTTCAGCGGCCTGGCCCTGTCACTCAAACTCGCCGGCGTGACCCTGCTGCTGGCGCTGCCCCTGGCCCTGCTGATCGCGCTGCTGCGCCTGGCGCCGTTGCGGCCCCTGCAATGGCTGGGCTTTGCCTATGTGGAATCGATCCGCAATGTGCCGCTGTTGGCGCACATGCTGTTCTGGTATTTCGGCGCGCCGGAACTGCTCCCCGACGCCGCCCGTGAATGGTTGTACGCCGGCAACATAGAAGCCACCAGCGCCATCGTCGCCCTGACCCTGTACACCGCCGCCTACATGAGCGAAGACATCCGCAGCGGTATCCGCGCGATTCCCGCCGTGCAACTGGAAGCGGGGCGGGCCCTGGGCTTTGGCTACCTGGCGAGCATGCGCCTGGTGATCTTGCCCCAGGCCCTGCGCGTGACCGTGGCGCCGCTGATTTCCCAAACCCTGAACCTGTGGAAGAACACCAGCATCGCCACGGTGATTGGCGTGGCCGAGCTGATGTACCAGGCCGGGCAGGTGGAAAGCGCGACCTTTCGCAGCCTGGAATCCTTCGCCTTCGCCACGGCCGCGTACTTGAGTGTGTCGTTGCTGATTACCGCGGCGGCGGCGTGGTATCAGCACCGCTATGGGCAGGTGGCCAGCCGATGAGCACCCTGGAACTGATCGACACCTACTGGGTGTATTTCCTGGTGGGGCAATACCCCAACGGCCCTTTGGGCGGCCTGGCCCTGACCCTAGTGCTGGCCTCCCTGGGCCTGCTGCTGGCCATGCCATTGGGCGTTTTGCTGGGGCTGGCGCGCATCAGCCCCTGGCGCTGGTTGCGCTGGCCGGTGACCGGGCTGGTGTTCGGCGTGCGCGGGATCCCACTGCTGATGGTGGTGTTCTGGGCGTACTTCTTTTTGCCTAGCGTCACCGGGCACAAGACCGACCAGTTCACCACCATGCTCATGGCCCTGGTGCTGTTCGACGCCGTGTACCTGGCGGAGATCGTGCGCGCCGGGGTGCTGGGGGTGGACCGGGGCCAGGTCGAGGCCTCGCGCTCCCTGGGCTTTGGCTACTGGCGCAGCATGGCCTGGGTGATCCTGCCCCAGGCGTTGCGCAGCATGCTGCCGTCGCTGGTCAACCAGTTCGTGTCCACGGTCAAGGAAACCTCCTTGGGCTACATCATTGGCCTGGCGGAAATCTCCTTTATCGCCTCCCAGATCAACAGCCAGGTGTTCACCCTGCCGGTGCAGGTGTACCTGATCCTGGGCCTGACTTACTTCCTGCTGTGCTTTGGCCTGTCCCGCTTCGCCTTTTGGCTGGAGCAACGCCAGGCACGCCCCGTTCCCCTCACTGACAACAGCAAGGTTGCGCCATGATCCACCTGCAACAGGTCAACAAATGGTACGGCGCCTACCACGCCCTGGTGGACGTCGACGAACACATCGCCAAGGGCGAGGTGGTGGTGATTTGCGGGCCGTCCGGCTCGGGCAAATCCACCCTGATCCGTACCCTCAATCGCCTGGAGCCGATCCAGGGTGGGCATATCCTCATCGATGGCCAGGACATCCACGCCAAGGCCATGGACCTCAACCGCTTTCGCTCGCGTATCGGGTTTGTGTTCCAGCAGTTCAACCTGTTCCCCCACCTCAGCGTGCTGGACAACTGCACCCTGGCGCCGATCCGCCTGCGCGGCCTTAAACCGCCCCAGGCGCGCCGGGAGGCCATGGCCCTGCTTGAACGCGTGGGCCTGGCACACAAGGCCGATGCCTTGCCCGCCAACCTCTCCGGCGGCCAGCAGCAACGGGTGGCGATTGCCCGTGCCCTGGCGATGCAGCCGCCGCTGATGCTGTTCGACGAGCCCACCAGCGCCCTGGACCCGGAAATGGTCGGCGAGGTGCTGCTGGTGATGCGCGACCTGGCCCGCGACGGCATGACCATGGTGGTGGTCACCCACGAAATGGGCTTTGCCCGGGACGTGGCCGACCGCGTGCTGTTCATGGACCAGGGCCGCGTGCTGGAACGGGCAGCGCCCGAAGCCTTTTTCCAGACCCCCAGCCACCCGCGCACGCAAAAATTCCTCGCGGATATCCGCACCCCGTTTTCTTCTGCCGTTTGAGAGGCTTTATGAACGCTACGAGCGCGACCTTGCCGCTGATCGATGTGACTGCGCTGGGCAATGGCGGCGACCCCCGCGAGGTGGCCGCCCAGATCAACCGCGCCTGCCGTGAGCAGGGTTTTTTCTATGTGGTCGGCCACGGCATCGACCCGGCGCTGGTGCAGCGCCTGGAAACCCTGAGCCGGGAATTTTTCGCCCGCGAGGAGGCCGACAAACTGCGCTGGCGCATGGAATTGGGCGGGCGCGCCTGGCGCGGCTACTTCCCCCTGGGCGGCGAACTGACCTCCAGCCGCCCGGACTGGAAAGAAGGCCTGTACCTGGGCACCGAACTGGACGACAGCGCCCCGCAAGTCCAGGCCCGCACCCCGGTGCATGGCGCCAACCTGTTCCCCGATGTGCCGCAATTGCGTGAAACCATCCTCGACTACATGGCCGCCGTCACCGCTTTGGGCCATCGCTTGATGGCCGGCATCGCCCTGAGCCTGGGCCTTGACGCGCAGTATTTTGCCCAGCGCTACACGGCCGAGCCGCTGATCCTGTTCCGCCTGTTCAACTACCCCTCGCAACCGGTGCCCGAGGGCCTGGACGTGCAGTGGGGCGTGGGCGAACACACCGACTATGGCGTGCTGACCCTGCTGCACCAGGACCGCATCGGCGGCCTGCAAGTGCGCACGCCCCAGGGTTGGATCGACGCACCGCCGGTGCCCGGCGCGTTCGTGTGCAACATCGGCGACATGCTCGAGCGCATGACCGGCGGCCTCTACCGCTCCACACCGCACCGGGTGGTGCGTAACACCTCGGGCACCGACCGCTTATCGTTCCCGCTGTTTTTCGACCCCAACTACCACGCCCGGGTGCAGCCCATCGAAGGCCTGCCCGTGGTCGAACAACAAGACGACAGCGCCCGGCGTTGGGACCAGGCCAACGTCCATGCCTTCAACGGCCAGTACGGCGATTACCTGTTGGCCAAGGTCAGCAAGGTGTTCCCGCAGTTACGGGATAACCTGCGCGACTGATCGCAGCACTGTGGGACCGGGCCTGCCCGCGATGACGGCCGCAAGATCACCACCGCTGGCAAGCCAGGCTTTGTGGGAGCGGGCCTGCCCGCGATGACGGCAGCAAGATCGCCATCGCGGGCAGCCAGGCGCCCACGGATTGCGTTCCCGTTCTTGGCCCGCCCCTCAACCACCGCCCAATAACTGGCGGATCAACCCCGGGGTGCTGCCGGTCCAGCGCTTGAACGAACGGCGAAAGTTCGCCGGGTCGTTGAAGTTCAGGTACTCGGCCACGGCCTCGTTGCTCAAGCCCTTGATTTGGTACAGGTACAGCGCCACGTGCTTGCGCACCCGGTCCACCTGTTGCTGGAACCCGGTGTCGTGCTTGTGCAATTTGCGCTTGAGGGTCGCCGGGCTCATGGCGAAGGCCTGGGCTGCTTGCTCCAGGCTGGGTGCCTGACGCACGTGTTCGTGCAGGTAGGTGCTGAACACCTCCAGAAAGCTGCCAGCAAAGCCCAGTTGCTCGAGGCTGTCGTGGGCCTGTTGGCGGGCGACCTGGCCGGCGGTGGCCGAGGCATTGGGCCAGGGCTGGGCGAGGTACTGGCGGGGCAGGCGCATCAAGTCCAGTGGGCGGTTGAAGCGGGTCTGCTCGCCCAGGTGCACCCAATACTGCTCGACATAGCGCGGCTCGGCGTGGCTGAAGCTGCATTCCCAGGGCAGGCGCTGGCCGCCCAGCCATTGGCTCATGGCGACCAGCGAGGTCATGCTCGCTTCCAGCAGAAAACGCCCTTGCTCGCCGGCGCCGCAGCTGTCCCTCCAAAACAGGTAGGCGTAGTGCTCGTCCAGCACCAGGCATGGGCTCATCAATGGGCTGAGCAGGGCTTGCTGCTGGGTCAGGATATCGAGGGCCTGGTGCAGGTTTTGCGCGTGGTGCAGGGCCTGGCTGGCTGCACCGTAATGGCCGGGCAGCAGGCGTTGGCCGAAGAGGAAGCTGCTGTCGTCAGCATTCAGCAGGCGCCGGCTGTTGGCGATCAGGCCGAGGAACTGCTGCGGGCTCAGGCGCGCCTGGCCGGCGAGGATGTCTTCGTGGAACAACCCAGTGCCGCGCAGCAGGCGATGGCTGTCGATATCCCGCGACAGCGCCAGGTCGATCAGGCACGCCGGTTGGTAGTGCCCAGGGATGAAACGGCTGTCGTTCTCGTACCAAGTGGTCTTGACCGTCATGCTGGCGCCTCAGGCGGTTCTGGCCAGGGGCTTTTTCGCCCGGGCCAGAGCCAGGTTGAGGCGCTTGAGCAGCACGTGCGCCGGTTCCTCGACCGCCATCACCACCGCGGTGGTCGCGGCCAGGTGCAGGCGCTCGCCATGCTGGCGGGTCTTGTGGGCCAGGCCCTGCACCGCTTGTTCCAGCTCCAGGGCCAGCAGGCGCGCCTGGCTCTCGCCGGTGTTGGGCAGCAGCACCACAAAGCGGTCCCCGGCCAAGCGGCAGAGCAAGTCCTGGCGCCGCAGGTTGAGCAGCAGCATATGGCTCAGGGCCTGGAGCACCGCATCGCCCTCGCTGTGGCCGAAGCCCTGGTTGATGGCGGCGAAGTTGTCCAGGTCCAGCACCAGCAAGGACAGTGGCTGTTGTTGCTCAAGGCTGTCGTGCAGGCTGGCGGCCAACTGCTGCTTGAGATAGTCGGCGCCTGCCAGCGGGGTGAGCTTGTCGAACAGGCGATGCTCGCGAAACAGCCGTTCGCGCTTTTCCATTTGCGCACTGATCGCCAGTTGCTCGCGGTGCCAGTGGTAGATGCCCAGGGTCAGCAACACCATGCCCACGGGCATCGGCCCGGATTCGAGCCAGTGATCCCAGGTGATGCTGTCGGGCAGGCGGATGAACTCGTCGAGGCTATCGACCCACCAGGAGAAAAAGATGCAGCTCAGGCCCAGTGCCAGGTAGTTGGTGACGCGCCCGGCGGGGCGGCTCTTGAGCACCAGGCCCAGCCACAGCAACGCCAACAGCGCCGAACCGGCTTCGCCGATGATGTCCAGCCACACCCATTCGCTGACCGCCTTGAGGTCGCCGCAGGCCAGGTGCAGCAGCAAGCCGAGGTTGGCGGCCAGCAACAGGGCGCCGAGTTTCCAGCGGTGGGGTTTGAGCACAGAAAACATGGCGGCGATCCTTGGGCAAACAAGCAATGGGCGCCAGCACAGCAGATGCATGTGACCGTTGGGTGACAGTGGGGAAAAGAGGCGGGGAGGTCGGATCAGCTCAGGCCAATGCACGGCGGCGCCTGCTTGATCGCCCTGTGGCAGCGGGCTTGCCCGCGATGGCGCAGTTGCGCCGGGTAGAGACACCGGGGCCGTACTAACCCCATCGCGGGCAAGCGAAGCTCGCCCGGCCCGCTCCCACAGGGTGGGCAGTGCAGGTCATTTCAGCTCATTCCTGCCCCCCAACCCGGCCAAACCCCCGGTTTAGCGGCCCTGGCGCCCAGGGCTGTCACAGAACCGTCATTGCCCACCCCTAGCGTGCCCTCTCAGTTGCCGGGCCCAAGGCCTGGTTTTGACGGATTCCTGGGGAGGAACCACATGTACAAGCGCAGCAACACCGCCGGCATGCTCGGCTTTACGCTCACCGCCCTGGCCCTGGCGATTGCCAGTGAGCGCCTGAGCGCCGCCGAGGCGGGCAACACCGAACACGTCGAAGTGGTCGGCCAGGCCGCCAGCATCGACCAGGCGCTCAAGGAACAGCGCAGCGCCGACAGCATCAAAAGCGTGGTACACGCCGACGGTATGGCCCAGTTGCCCGATGAGAACGTCGCCGAAGCGGTGCAGCGCCTGCCGGGCATCAGCGTCGAGCGCGACCAGGGCGAGGGCCGGTTTGTCAGTGTGCGTGGCCTGGGCCCGGACCTTAACAGCGTGACCATCAACGGCACCCTGGTGCCCTCGCCCGAAAGCGAGCGCCGCGCCGTGGCCCTGGATGTGTTGCCCTCCGAGTTGGTGCAATCGCTGTCAGTCATCAAAACCCTGACCCCGGACATGGACGCCAACTCCCTCGGCGGCACGGTGGATGTGAAAAGCCTCTCGGCCTTCGACCACAAAGGCCTGTTTTACACCGGCAGCAGCGAAGCCAGTTACGACAAAAACACTGACCAGACCAGCCCGAAATTCTCCGGCGCGGCGAGCGACCGTTTCAGCCTGGGCGATGGCATCGACAACTTCGGCGTGGCCGCGGCCCTGAGTTGGCAAAAGCGCGATTTCGGCTCGGACAACGTCGAAACCGGCGGTGCCTGGGATTTCGAGCAAGGCGCGAAGTTGCAAGAACTGGAGCAGCGCGACTACGACATCCGCCGCGAACGCGCCGGTGGCGGCCTGAACTTTGACTACAAGCCCGACGACCTGAGCAGCTACTACCTGCGCACCCTGTACAGCCGCTACAAGGACAGCGAGACGCGCAACTCCACTGCCATCGAATTCGCCGACGCCCTGGGCGAGGGCGAGCGGGGCGACGCCGAGGCCAAGCGCAAGCTCAAACAACGTGAAGAAACCCAGGAAATCCAGTCCTACGTGTTCGGCGGCGAACGTATGTTCGGCCTGTGGACCCTCAGCGGCCAGGCCGGCTACAGCCGCTCCAGCGAAGACAGCCCGGGGCACATCGCCAACGCCGCGTTCGATGGCAACGACGACTTTGCCGACGCCGGTTTCAACAACCAGCACAAACCCCGGCCGATCATGGGCCAGGCCTTCTACGACCCGAGCAATTTCAGCCTCGCCAAGGTGGACTGGGAACAGCAGAAAACCACCGACACCGAGAAAAACCTGCGCCTGGATCTGGCCCGCGACTACGACTTGAGCGGCTATGCCTCCCAGGTCAAGTTCGGTGGCAAGGTCAGCCGGCGCAACAAGGACAACGACCTCGACGCCTGGGTCTACAAGGACTTCGACGAACTGGGGTTCAGTGACGAACAGCTCAACCTCACCCAGTTCAAGAAAGGCAACGTGGACTACAGCCTCGGCCGCTTTGGCCCGGGGATCAGCGCCGGCGCCATCAAGGACTTGATCGGCGGGCTGGACAAGGCCGACTTCTATGACGAGACCGAATCACGGGTCAACGACTTCAAGATCAGCGAAGACCTCAACGCCGCCTACCTGATGAACACCCTGGACATCGACGACTGGCGCTTTATCGCCGGCATGCGCTACGAGGGCACCGAGTTCGAGGCCAAGGGCACCGGCGCCACCGACGGCGAGTACCAAACCACCCAGACCAAACGCAGCTACCACCATTGGCTGCCGGGCCTGCACGCCCGCTACCAATGGGACAAAAACACCCAGGTGCGCGCGGCCTGGACCAAGTCCGTGGTGCGCCCGACCTTCGGCCAACTGGCGCCGGGCTTTGTCATCGATGACGACGAAGCCAGCTTCGGCAACCCGAACCTCAAACCGCTGGAGTCGAGCAACCTGGACCTGGGCATCGAGCACTACATGGGCCACGCCGGCACCGTCTCGGCGTTCGTGTTCTACAAGGACATCCAGAACTTCGTCTACAACACCGACCTGGCCGGCACCGGCGCCTGGGCCGACTTCTCCGAGGCCCATAGTTTTGCCAACGGCGACAGCGCCAAGCTCTATGGCCTGGAGTTGGCCTACTCGCAGAAATTCGACTGGCTGCCGGCACCCTGGAACGGCCTGCTGTTGGGCGCCAACGCCACCTTCAGCCGCTCCGATGCGCAGATCGAAGGCTTCGATGCGGCCAGCGGGCGCACCCTCAAGCGCGACATCGACCTGCCCAGCCAGTCCGACACCGTGGGCAACCTGATGCTCGGTTGGGAGGACGACAAGCTGAGCCTGCGACTGTCGGCCAACTACAAGTCGGCCTACCTCTATGAACTGGCCTCGATCAACGACAAGGCCCACGACCTGTCGGTGGACTCGCAGACCTTCGTCGACTTCAGCGCCCGCTATGCGTTGAGCAAAAACCTGCAAGTGAGCTTCGAGGCGCAGAACCTCACCGACGAGTCGTACTTCGTTTACACCGGCCACCGCGCCTACAACGGCCAATACGAAGAGTACGGCCCGACCTACAAGCTCGGCCTGACCTTCACCCACTTCTAAGCCATGGCGCGCCGGCCCGTTGCCGGCGCGCCCCGGGATGCACCCTAAGGACTTTGCCCGTACATGAGAATTTCGTCGTTGACCCGCCTGGCCGCCCTGATCGGCCTCGCTTGCACCCAGGCCCTGGCCGCCGAGCCGAGCCTCACCCTGCGCCCCTGGGCGCCCAACCTCGACGCCCAGGCGTTGAGCTTTTTGCCCGCAGGCACAGGCGACGCACGCCTGGCCGCCAGCGAGCGCGACGGCTTGCTGTTGCTCGACCCTCAAGGCGCCACCCTGGCCCAACTCAAGGGCTCGTTCACCTCCCTGGACAGCCGCGCCGCCGGCGCCCAGGTGCTGGTGGCCAGCCTCGACAACGCCCGCCAGCAAGCCATGCTGGTGGGCCTGGACCCCGCCACCCGCACCTGGGGCGAGCCGCATTACCTGCCGGCGCGGGACTTTGCCGTCAATGGCCTGTGCCTGTACCGCGACGACGCCGACAACCTGCTGCTGTTTCTGGTAGGCGAGGAGGGCAAGGGCGAGCAGTGGCTGGTGGGCCACGGCGCCAGCCTCAGCCCGCAACCACAGCGGGTGCGCGGCTTGCCGCTGCCACCCGAGGCGCAGTTCTGCCAGGTGGACGACGGCGCCAACCGCTTGCTGGTTAATGAAGAAAACGTCGGCTGGTGGGCTTACCCGGCCCATGCCGAAGCGGACGTGTCGCGCAGTGCCGTGGCCATGATCGCGCCCTTTGGCGATATCAAAGGCGCGGCGGGGGCCCTGGCCCTGGTGCCGGGCGGCGTGCTCGCCCTGGACCCCAAAGCCGCGCGCCTGCACCTCTATCAGCAACAGGGCCAGGCCTGGGCGGCCCGCGCCAACCTGGCGCTGCCGGGCCTCAAGGAACCGGAGAACCTCGCCCTGCGCGCCAACGCCAAGGGCCTGCAACTGCTGCTGCGCGACGATGACAGCGGCCGCCTCTACGAAGGCCAATTGAACTGGCAGGCCCAGGCCAGTGCCCCGGACCCGGTGCTGCCCAGCGTCGCGGCCCAGGTACAAAGCGAGCCGGTGGGCCGCCAGGGCGATGCGGCGGACGACCCGGCGATCTGGATTCACCCCACCCGGCCCGAGTTGAGCCGCGTGCTGGGCACCAACAAAAAGCAAGGCCTGCTGGCCTATGACCTGCAAGGCAAGTTGCTCCAGGATTTGCCCGTGGGGCGCCTGAACAACGTCGACGTGCGCCCAGGTTTCAAGTTGGGCGAGGAGACTGTCGACCTGGCCGTGGCCAGCAACCGCGACCACAACAGCCTGAGCCTGTTCGCCATTGACCGGCGCAGCGGCGAACTGCGCGAGCTGGCCCAGGTGCCGACCCCGCTCAAGGCGATTTACGGTATCTGCCTGTTCCAGCCACCCAGCGGCGAGATCTACGCCATCGCCAACGACAAAGACGGCACCTTCCTGCAATACCGCCTCAGCGCCCCCGGTGCGGTGGTCAAGGGCGAATTGGTGCGCCAGTTCAAGGTGGCTTCCCAGCCCGAAGGCTGCGTGGCCGACGACCAGCGCCAGCGCCTGTTCCTCGGGGAAGAAGACGTCGGCGTGTGGGCCGTGGACGCCCGCGCCGACCAGCCGGCAACGTTAACCAGCGTCATCAAGGTCGGCCCGCAACTGCACGCCGACGTCGAAGGCCTGGCCCTGTACCAGAGTGATAAGCGCGACTACCTGGTGATTTCCAGCCAGGGCAACGACAGCTACCTGGTGCTCGACGCCGAGCCGCCGTTCGCCTCGCGCGGGGCCTTTCGCGTGGGCCTCAACGCCGCGCTGGGCATCGACGGCGCCTCGGAAACCGATGGCCTGGAAGTCACCTCGGCCAACCTGGGCGGCGCCTGGAGCCAGGGCATGCTGGTGGTGCAGGACGGGCGCAAACGCATGCCGGAGCAGGCGCAGAACTTCAAGTTCGTGCCCTGGGCCGAGGTCACCCAGGCCTTGCATCTGCCCTGAGCCGCGCTGTCATCAACCCGTCATCCCAATTTCATCCAATCCCTTCAGGGCCAGCGCTGTTCGCTGGCCCTGAAGGCAGCAGACAAGGAGTTTCACCATGCAGGCAACACTGGAACACATGACGATCTGGGGGCTTATCAGCGACGCCAGCCTGTTGGTCAAAGCCGTGATGCTCACCCTGTTGCTGGCCTCGGTGCTCAGTTGGTACCTGATAATCCAGCGCGGGCGCGTGCTGCAACGCCGCGAGCGGCAGATGAACGCTTTCGTCCAGCGTTTTCGCGCCAGCCCCGAACTGTTACCGCTGTACCGCGACAGCTTGGGCGCGGACGAAGGGCAGGGTGGCGTGGCGCCGATTTTTGTCGCCGGGATGCAGGAGTTCAACCACCTCAGCCACCAGGGCGGCAACGACGCCGAGGTGGTCAGTGAAGGCGTGGAACGGGCCTTGTACGTGGCCATCAGCGAGCAGGAATTGCAGCTGGAAAAGGGCCTGCAGTTCCTCGCCACCGTGGGCTCGGTGAGCCCCTATATCGGCCTGTTCGGCACGGTCTGGGGGATCATGAATTCATTCCTGGGGCTGTCCCAGGTGCAGCAGGCCACCCTGTCCACCGTGGCGCCGGGCATCGCCGAAGCGCTGATCGCCACCGCCATCGGCCTGTTCGCGGCGATCCCCGCCGTGATCGCCTACAACCGCTTCGCCGCCCGTGGCCAGACCCTGCTGACGCGCTACTACGCCTTCGCCAATGAGCTGCAAGTGCGCCTGCACCGCAAGCTGCATGGCGCGCCATTGAACCTGGCCGCCGTGGCCTGAGGAGAATACCGATGCTAGTCAGGCCGCAACGCAAGCATGGGCCCAAGGCCGAAATGAACGTGGTGCCCTACATCGACGTGATGCTGGTGCTGCTGGTGATCTTCATGGTCACCGCGCCCATGCTCACCCAGGGCGTGAAGATCGAACTGCCCAAAGTGGCGAGCCAGGCCCTGGCCAACGACAACCCGCAGCAGATTCTCACCTTGTCGGTGCAGGCCGACGGCGGCTACTACTGGAACCTGGGCGGTGAACTCGACACCCAGAACCGTACCGACAGCGCCGTGGCCCTGGACGAGATGCGTGAGAAGGTCGCCGCTGTCGTCGCCGCACGGGCCGATACCCAGGTCTACATCCGCGCCGATCAAGACGCCGGTTACGGCCGAGTGGTGGCGGCCATGGCCGCGTTGCAGCAGGGCGGCGTGACCCACTTGGGCCTGGTCACCGAGGCCCCGCAATGACCAGCCTGGCCTTGTATGCCCCAACTTCGACCCTGGCCATGGCCGGCGACGGCCACCGCGCGTTCTGGAGCAACAGCCTGGCGGCGACCCTGGCCCTGGCGCTCCACGGCGCGGTGCTGGCGCTGCTGGTGTACGGCTGGGCGCCGGACAGGGGTTATGCCGAGATAAGGCAAAAATTAGGACATTCGTTCTGCAAGATATTGAACTAAAAGGAAATTTATTGAGTTCTTGATTGCTGGTCATCCCCCGCCTGACTAGCCGTCTATGCTGATGTTTTGCCTTACTTGGGGGATGAACTCAATGGCTTCGGTGGAAAGGACAGCCTACCCGCTCTTGCCCAGTCAGTTGCCAGCTAAGGAGCTGCATCGATGCTATTCCCTGTCTGATTCAGAGATCGAATGGGTCAATAACACCGCTAAGAGTCCAGCGCTATCGATTGGGCTGGCAATCCAACTAAAGGTGTTTCAGCAGCTACACTATTTTGTTCCGTTCGAGGAGCTTCCTCAGGAGCTCATCAGTCATGTCCGACAATGCCTTCGCTACGGCGCACGAATAGCTCCGCGCTACAGCAACCCCCGCACCCTTTACCGACACCAAGCGGCGGTTCGGCAGTACCTGCAGGTTACACCCTTCTATAGCAGCGACGGGCTAGCGATCACTGAGGAAATCGCACGTGACTGCGCTGTAGTGCTTGAGCAGCGAGTCGATCTCATTAATGCCATGCTTGATGAGCTGATTCAGCGTGGCTATGAGCTTCCGGCTTATTCGACGCTCAACAACATCGCAGAAACCGCTTTGGCGAGTGCTCAGGAAGTTACCTTCAACCTGATCGTGCTCCGAGCGCCAATCGAGGTGATCTACAAGCTAAAGGAGCTGCTCGACACGGATTTCGGGCGTCGGCAGAGTGACTTCAACGCACTCAAGCAGGCACCCAAGAAGCCTTCCCGCAAGCACCTGGAGGTGTTGATCGACCACCTGGCGTGGTTAGAGAGCTTCGGAGATCTGGATGCCATTCTTGAGGGGGTCGTCGATGCTAAGATCCGCCACTTCGCCACCCAAGCCGCCGCGTCGGACGTCGCCGAGCTGAAGGACTGCTCGCTGCCGAAACGCTACACACTGATGCTGGCCTTGATCTATCGGATGCGGGTGCGAACTCGGGATCACCTGGCCGAGATGTTCATCCGACGGATTTCGACGATCCACAAACGCGCCAAGGAGGAGTTGGAGCAAATCCAGGCGCGGCAACGCCAGAAGCTGGAGCAACTGGCGGCCACCCTGGATGGCGTGGTGCAGATTCTTGTTCAGGAACCGGATGACCAGGAGGCTGGCAGTCTGATCCGGGAATTCCTCTCTCCCGATGGCAACCTGGATCGGTTGCGCGAGACTTGCGCCGAAGTCCAGGCTACGGGCGGTAACAACTACCTGCCGCTGATCTGGAAGCACTTCAAGTCCCATCGCTCGCTGTTGTTCCGTCTGAGCCACCTTCTTCAACTGGAACCCACGACTCAGGATCGCTCACTTATCCAGGCGCTTCAGCTCATCCAGGACAGCGAAAATCTACACCGCGAGTGGATCGACGAGCATGTCGACTTGTCGTTTGCGTCGGAGCGCTGGGTTAAGGTCGTGCGTCGTCCTGCCAGTGAAGGGCCACCTACCAACCGGCGCTATCTGGAAGTCTGCGTGTTCTCTTACCTGGCCAGTGAGCTGCGCTCGGGTGATATGTGCGTGCTGGGGTCGGAATCTTTCGCCGACTACCGTAAGCAGTTGCTGCCCTGGGAAGAATGTTTCCATCGTCTACCGGCCTACTGCGAAAAGGTGGGGCTGCCTGGCACGGCGAAGGAGTTTGTCGCCTCCCTCAAGATTCAGCTGGAGGAAACCGCGCAGCATCTGGATGAAAAATTCCCTTCTTGCCGAGGTGACGTATCGATCAATGAAGCCGGCGAACCGGTGCTACGCCGAGTGATAGCGCGGGACATCCCGCCTTCGGCCATCTCGCTACAGACGGCGCTTATGCAGCGCATGCCGGCCAGGCACGTGCTCGACATCATGGCCAACATTGAGCATTGGATTCAGTTCACTCGGCATTTCGGGCCGATGTCCGGCAACGAGCCAAAGCTCAAAGAACCGGCCGAGCGCTACCTGATGACGATCTTCGCCATGGGCTGCAACCTTGGCCCCAACCAGGCCGCACGGCATCTGGCCGGTAATGTCACGCCGCACATGCTGTCCTATACGAATCGCCGCCATCTCTCGCTTGAGAAGTTAGACAAGGCTAACCGCGAGCTGGTGGAACTCTATCTGCAACTTGACCTGCCCAAGCTCTGGGGCGATGGCAAGGCGGTGGCCGCGGACGGTACGCAGTTCGACTTCTATGACGACAATCTGCTGGCCGGCTACCACTTCCGCTATCGCAAGATGGGGGCCGTGGCGTACCGACACGTGGCCAATAACTACATCGCGGTGTTCCAGCACTTCATCCCGCCTGGTATCTGGGAGGCAATCTATGTGATTGAGGGGTTGCTCAAGGTCGACCTCAGCGTCGAACCCGATACGGTGTACTCTGACACCCAGGGCCAGTCGGCCACGGTGTTCGCCTTCACTCATCTGCTGGGCATCAATCTGATGCCGCGTATCCGCAACTGGCGCGACCTGGTGATGTGCCGGCCAGATCGCGGCGTTTCGTATAAACACATCAACCGTCTGTTCACCGACACCGCCGACTGGCACCTGATCGAAACCCACTGGCAGGATCTGATGCAGGTCGCGTTGTCAATCCAGGCCGGCAAGATTTCCTCACCTATGCTGCTGCGCAAACTTGGCTCCTACAGTCGGCGCAACAAGCTCTATCATGCCGCGCAAGCGCTGGGCAGCGTGATCCGGACGATCTTCCTACTCAACTGGATCGGCAGCCGCGAGTTGCGCCAGGAAGTCACCGCCAACACCAATAAGATCGAGTCCTACAACGGCTTCTCTAAGTGGCTGTCCTTTGGCGGTGACGTGATCGCCGAAAACGATCCGGACGAGCAACAGAAACGCCTGCGCTACAACGACATGGTGGCCTCGTCGGTGATCCTGCAGAACACCGTGGACATGATGCGCATCCTGCAGAAGCTCGCCCGTGATGGCTGGCAGTTCACTGACGACGACGTATCGTTTCTCAGCCCCTACCTAACCAGCAATGTCAAACGTTTTGGGGAGTTCAACCTGAAACTCAAACGCCCACCGGAACCCTGGATCAAGGATTCCATTTTCCAGCAGGCTGCGGGATCAATGCGTGCGAAACAGATGTCTGACAGCAACGTTGAGGTGACGAACTGATGCATATCCCGCCAGCTTCGTTCCGCGTGACACCTTATGGGGACGTCGATACCAAGGTACTCGACTCTCTGCGTGCAAGCTACGACACCGCTCAGTTGCTCAACTTGGTCGACCGGCTGGATGCCTGCCTTGCTGAAATCGGAGGGGTCGGCAGCATTCGAGAAGACTTCCTACGCCTGCATGGCATGGCCATGACGGTACTGGAAGGTTTCCCCCTCACTGTGGCTACCAGTGATGTCGACAGTATTTGGGCGCAGGCGATGGCCCTTCAAGAGGATATTTCTGCTTTATGTTCATGCTTGCAGGCGGGTTCTAAACACGTTGCTCCTTTGGCAGCGCTTGCTCCTGACTATCAGGACTAGACTATTCGTGCAAATGGGCTGCCGGCAGACTGAATACAATGGAGGTGCAGAGTAAAACTGATGCTGCAGGACTGACGAGTAACTCTATAGCATCGCTGTACTGTGGGGTGAATTTGACTCTGGGTAGCCGGTTTTGACGCCCTGTAGGCACGCTGCCATCCTCCCGGGCATCGGCCTAGATAAAACTACTGACGAAGCCTTCGGGCTTACATTAGCCACGAGCGGACTTGCATTAAATCTCAATGGACTCACGCTTTCTAAAAAAAACCAGAGCCACTTTCCAGAGGCAAAGATTAGTCGTCGTGACGGGTACTGACCTCTGGTGTGCAGGGGTGATCAGGCTCGGATGCCGCTCTCTTATCCGCGCGCGATATGAAGCGCTGATAGCATTCAAGGCCACAGAAGTGCACGACGTACTCGGTACCTTCCGGCGTCAGTGCGGCGTCAAGGGAAATTTCCTTGCAACATTCGCAGCAACTGATAGTGGGGGTGTCGTTTGCGTTCATGATGGGGTTTCTCCATCGTCCAAGAAAACCTAGTAACTCTTCCACACCTGCGATCGAACCTGCGCGCAGATCGACCTGCGGCTGGCAGTGCAGCAACAATTCCCAACGCTCCCAAGCCTGCCGCAACTCGGCAGCGGAGACCGCGCCGTGCTCCGAGCGGGTCACGCCCGCTTCCGAAAGGCCCGTAGAGCCGCTCTCAGGAAGAGGACGAAGAGAACCGTCAGCACGAGCGTCGCGAGGCTCCAATGCTCGCTGACGAAGGCCCCGGCCGCAGTCCCCGAGAGCAGTAATGCCAGCACCGGCAGATGGCAGGGGCAAGTGAGCGCGGCGAGCACACCCCACGTGTAGGCGTGCCAGCGGGGCATCTTGATTGATTCGGATTGGTTGGTATTACGCATGGGTGTGACCTTCGATGGCACGATGAGTCAGCCCGGCCAACTCCGTTTTCACTGCGTCTAAAGCTGCCAGCCGGGTCGCGATTTGCCCAAGCAAGCGGTCGATACACCCGATCACATCGGTACTATCGTCTGCATCGAGCGCTCGACAGAGCCGCGCCAATTCGTCGAGCCCGATACCGGACTCAAAGGCGGCACGTACGAAGCACAGCCGCGCCAGGGACCGCTCATCGAAAATGCCGTAACCGCTTTCCGTGCGCCGCGCGGGGTGCAGCAAGCCGCGCAGCATATAATCTCGGACTATATGGACACTGACGCCCGCGTCCTCGGCCAATCTGGATATGGAGTAGGCATTCATCGCCGACACTCCCGACCTTCACCGCAAACTGGGGCGCTCAGATATTTCCTTCCGGCTAGGCGCTCAGGTAGCCAGATGAGCAACGGTGCAGCTCCCAGAGCCAGTAGCAGCCACAACCTGGAGAGATGCTCGCCGTTTTGGTCAAACACATAAGCCAATAGCGCACCAACTGCGAGCAACAGGAAGTGAGGCCCCGTTATGTAGCAGTGAAGGCGGCGACAACGCGTGGCGTTGACCAGGCAGGCGCCGCCCATCACGGCCAGCGCGGCGCCTGCTGCCAGGAACAACGCGGGGCGTCGATTAGACAGAACAATCGCTATCGTCGCCACGACGGCAGGCAGGCCCCAGAAGCTGACCAACTGCCATGTCTTGCGTAGGCTGTCGCACCTACCGAGATCGTCTGCCGTGTTGCTCATGTTTCAACCTCCCTCTCTCATTACCCTGCGCAGCAGGACAATTGTTTGACGTCTTTGTTAAAGGTCTGTGCGGCGAGTTTCAGTCCCTCGACCATCGTCAGGTAGGGGAACAACTGGTCAGCCAATTCCTGCACGGTCATACGGTTGCGGATGGCGAGTACCGCCGTCTGGATCAGTTCTCCTGCTTCCGGGGCCACAGCCTGCACTCCCAGCAGTCGGCCGGAGCCCGCTTCGGCAACCAACTTGATGAAACCCCGCGTGTCGAAGTTGGCCAACGCGCGCGGCACGTTGTCCAGGGTCAAGGTGCGGCTGTCGGTTTCGATCCCGGCGTGCTGCGCTTCGGCTTCGCTGTAGCCGACGGTGGCCACTTGCGGATCGGTGAACACCACGGCCGGCATGACGTCGAGATTGAGCTTGGCCTCGCCGCCGGTCATGTTGATTGCCGCGCGGGTGCCAGCCGCTGCCGCGACGTAGACGAACTGCGGTTGGTCGGTGCAGTCGCCGGCCGCATAGATATCCGCTGCGCTGGTGCGCATGCGCTCGTCGATCTGGATGCCGCCGCGCTCGTCCAGCTGCACGTCGGCCGCTTCCAGGTTCAGGCCCTGGGTATTGGGCGTGCGGCCGGTGGCGACGAGCAGTTGGTCGGCACGTAACTCACCATGGTTGGTGGCCAGTACGAACTCGCCGTTGGCGTGGGACACCTGGCTGGCTTGCGTTTGCTCCAGCACTTCGATGCCCTCCATACGGAAGGCCTCCGTCACCGCCGCGCCGATGGCCGGGTCTTCGTGGAAGAACATCGCACTGCGTGCCAGGATCGTGACCTCGCTACCCAGCCGGGCGAAGGCCTGCGCCAGTTCCACTGCCACTACGGAGGCGCCGATCACGGCGAGCCGCTTAGGGATTGTATCGCTCGCCAGTGCCTGGTCTGAGGTCCAGTACGGCGTGTCTTTCAGTCCTGGAATCGGTGGAACGGCCGCGCTTGCGCCGGTGGCGACCAGGCAGCGGTCGAAGGCTACGATGTGCTCGCCACCCTCGGCCAGTTTCACGCTGAGCGTGTGGCCGTCCTGGAAACGGGCGGTGCCGCGCAGCACGCTGATCGCCGGCGTGCTCTCCAGGATGCTTTCGTACTTGGCGTGGCGCAGTTCGGCGACACGGTCTTGTTGCTGCGCGAGCAGACGTTCGCGTAGGACGGTCGGCGTCATGGCGGAAAGCCCGGCGTCGAACGGGCTCTCGCGGCGCAGATGGGCCACATGCGCGGCACGAATCATGATCTTGGAGGGCACGCAGCCCACGTTGACGCAGGTGCCGCCGATGATGCCGCGCTCGATCAGGGTGACGCGGGCACCGCCTTCCACCGCCTTGAGCGCGGCCGCCATGGCGGCGCCACCACTGCCGATGACCGCGACGTGGAGCTTGTCGCCCTCTTTCCCGGCGTCAGTGCTGCTCAACCAACCCCGTGCCTTATCGAGCAGGCCAGGACGGGCTTGTACCATGGCGTCTTCGAACGCCGCTCGATACCCCAGGGCCTCGACAGCGGCCTGCATCTGCTCACGGCTTGCGCCCTCGTCGACCTTCAGTTCGGCCTTCCCGCTGGCGTAGGAAACATCCGCCCGATGCACGCCCGGAATCTTCTCCAAGGCCTCTTTCACATGCACGACACAGGAGGCGCAGGTCATACCAATGATTTTCAGTTCGGTCATTTCGTTACTCATTAGATCGTCTCTTGTCAGGTTCACTGGTTTGGCGGCGTCGGACAGGCATCCGGCCCACAACGGCGATGAGCGGGCGACACGAGATCCCATATCGACACCCCAAACATGAGGGCCAGGCCGATATAGAGCAGCCAACCGCTCCGCCAGCCATAAGCCCGCATAAAAAATACCGCTGCCAGTACCAGGGTAGGACCGATCAGGCCGAGCGCAGTCCGTCGCCACTGCCGATGATTGAGCCAGCCGAGGGCATTGACGAGCAGAGCCAGTCCAGCAAACAGAGGCAGCAGCGTGGTGATGAACAGGCCTTCCCACTGGCTCAAAAAGCCCAGACCGAACGCGGCCCCCAGACTAGCAAGGGCGGGAAAGCACATGGCGCAGCCTATGGCAGAAATCAGCACGCCGACGGAGCCGGCTTTGTCACCGATCCGCGTGAACAGATTGAGAGGATTTGCCATCGGAAGTCCCTCCTATTGCTTGACGCTGGACGGATAGCCAGCGTCCTCGGTCGCCTTAGTCAGCGCCAGGGCATTGGTCTTGGTATCGTCGAAGGTGACGATGGCCTCGCGGTTCTCGAAACTCACCTCAGCCTTGGTCACGCCATCGACCTTGGTCAACGCCGTCTTCACCGTAATCGGGCAGGCGGCGCAGGTCATGCCCGGCACCGCCAGGGTGACGGTCTGCGTGGCCGCCCAGACGGGTGTGGCGACCAGGCTGGCGAGGGCTAAGGATGCGAGCAGTTTTCTCATGGTGAACTCCTGATCAGTAGAACAAGGGAAGGATGTAGGGGAAGCCGAGCGCGACCAGCACCAAGGCCGCCACCAGCCAGTACAGCAGCTTGTAGGAGGTACGTACCTGAGGGATGGCGCAGACCTCGCCCGGTGCGCAGGCTTGAGCGGGGCGGAAAATGCGCCGGTAGGCGAAGAACAGCGCCACCAGTGCCGCGCCGATGAAGAGCGGGCGGTACGGTTCCAGCACGGTCAGGTTACCGATCCAGGCCCCGCTGAATCCCAGTGCGATCAGAATCAGCGGCCCGAGACAGCAAGCCGAGGCGAGAATCGCCGCAAGCCCCCCGGCGACAAGAGGGGCGCGCCCGTTTGATGGTTCAGACATGCATTTCTCCTTTCGAGCATTTGATCGATGGTTTAAGGTTAGTCCCGTAGTCATGTACGGAATCAAGCGGTATGAAAAACAATTTGGAAAGCCTGACCATTGGCGCTTTCGCCAAGGCGGCCGGGGTCAACGTGGAAACCATCCGGTTCTATCAACGCAAGGCGCTGTTACCCGAACCGGACAAGCCCTACGGCAGCATTCGCCGTTACGGTGAGGCGGATGTCGCCCGGGTGAAATTCGTTAAATCCGCGCAACGGCTGGGCTTTAGCCTCGATGAAGTGGCCGGGCTGTTGAGGCTGGATGACGGTGCTCACTGCGATGAAGCGCGTGTGCTCGCCGAGCAGAAGCTTGGGGATGTGCGTGGCAAGCTCGCGGATCTGCGACGGATCGAGTCAGTTTTGGAGCAACTGGTTCACGACTGTTGTGCGAGCCACGGGACTGTTTCCTGTCCGCTGATCGTTTCGCTGCATGGGGACAACTCGGGCGTTAACCGAGGATTTCCCGTTGCGTAAGGCGCCCCTGTTGGTCGGCTTGCGCTTAGAAAAAAGCGGCGCTCAATGAGCGCCGCTGAATGGCCAAAGGAGCACTTGCAAAGGGCACAGTTTGGTATTGCTATTTGCCCTCGCGCCTCAGCAGAGTGGGCTCACGTTGCATCTGGTCGAGTAGCACAGGCTCTACTTTGCAGGCGGACAGGCGGGCTGCGCTTCGCTACGGCCTGCCGCCGTGGGGCCCAGTTGCTTAATCTCCTTGACGGTTTCCGCCACCAGGGTCGCTTCAGCCCTCTCGCGTGCAGCAATTCGCTCAATCGCTCGGTCGCTCCCGCCCTCGGCCCATACGGTGGATGACAGCAGAGTCGCACCCACTACCAGCAGCAGTCTTAGGTGTTTCATAACGGCGATCTCCTCTCGGGTTTTCGATCCACGATTCAACTCTACCTCCGTAGTTAAGTACGGAATCAAGGAGAGAGGAGATGAAGGTCCTGGATTATGGCGCTGAGAGGAAATGGCAGGGCTCCGCCATGAAGACGGCGATTGCTTCAGGGCCGTCTAGGGCTGCTGCTGGGTCGTAGTCGTAAATTTTTTCGCTCATTCTGACCTCCACTCGCTGGCGAGTTTTTTAGCCGCTTCAATATCACGGCTTTGGCTGCTTTTGTCGCCGCCGCACAACAGCAAAACGAATTCATCACCTCGCTGCTGGAAATAGGGGTTGGGGGGAGCAACGGAACAGAAAGTGCACTTAAGCTCAGTCGCTGCCCCGCAAACCCTTGCAACGTCTGGATAGTTTCGAAAAACGACCGTTTTATGAAACCGTTTCCGCTATCGCGAGGAAAGGTCACCAACACCCGAAAATCAGTGCAATAAACCTTTCTCACGAATCAAAGTTCGTTAATTCGCAGTCGCTGACGAGTAAAACGAACTCTAATTCGGCTTACGTTGGTTTTCAGTTCCATTGCTCCCCAACCCCCGATGTCGCCCGGGTGAAATTCGTAAAGTCCGCGCAACGGCTGGGCTTTAGCCTCGAAGAAGTGGCCGGGCTGTTGAGGCTCGATGACGGCGCTCACTGTGATGAAGCGCGCGTGCTCGCCGAGCAGAAGCTTGGGGATGTGCGTGGCAAGCTCGCGGATCTGCGACGGATCGAGTCTGTTTTGGTGCAACTGGTTCACGACTGTTGTGCGAGCCACGGGACCGTTTCCTGTCCGCTAATCGTTTCGCTGCATGGGTAAAACGCTCTGCGTTGGCCAGTGGTTGTGAAGGGAACCAGCGGACAAGGTCTACGGCTGCCGCGGCTGTGAAGCCGCACCGGTCACCGCCGACAAACCGGCTCAACTGATCGAAAAGAGCATGGCCAGTCCTAGCGTCCTGGCGATGCTGTTGATCACCAAATACGTCGATGGTCTGCCGCTGCACCGCTTCAAAAAAATCCTCGGTCGTCACGGCGTCGATATCCCCCGCCAAACCCTGGCGCGCTGGGTGATCCAGTGCGGCGAGCACCTGCAACCGCTGCTGAATCTGTCTACGAAAACAGCCCGGCGTGCCGCGTCGGCACGAAGGCCGTATTGCGGTGCAAACCAGCGATACGCGTTGGTGCTCGGACGGCTTTGAGTTCCGCTGCGAGGACGGAGCCAAATTGAGCGTAACCTTCGCCCTGGACTGCTGTGATCGCGAGGCCATCGGCTAGGTCGCGAGCCCGACCGGGTACAGCGGCGATGATATCCGCGACTTGATGCTGGAAAGCGTGGAGAGGCGCTTCGGTGATCAACTGCCCGCCACGCCGGTGCAATGGCTAAGCGATAACGGCTCGGCGTACACCGCCGACCAGACGTGCCTGTTTGCTCGACAGATCGGCTTGCAGCCGGTGACCCCCCAGTTCGCAGCCCGCAGAGCAACGGCATGGCCGAGAGCTTCGTGAAGACGATCAAGCGTGATTACGTGGCGCACATACCTAAGCCGGATCGAGAAACGGCACTACGTAACTTGGCCAATCCCTGTGATCCTGCGTGGTCGTCTTACTTTGCCCAACGTCGAGCTGCGATAGACGTGGATTGATTGCCCGGTACTAGACCATGGTGCTGACGAAAGACTTGAGCCGGATGAGGCGCGACTCTCATGCCCGGTTCTTTGGGGGCGGTGGCGCAGTAATGCGCTGCTGTTACCCGACGAAAGTGTACTTAAGCCCTACCATCTTATCTCGGCGCCATAAACCAGGACCTTCATCTCCTCCCTCCTTGATTCCGTACTTAACTACGGAGGTAGAGTTGAATCGTGGATCGAAAACCCGAGAGGAGATCGCCGTTATGAAACACCTAAGACTGCTGCTGATAGTGAGTGCGACTCTGCTGTCATCCACCGTATGGGCCGATGGCAGTTCCGATCGCCTGTACGGTAAGATGATCCAGGCCAACGAGCAATCCATGCGCGAATACGCTAGCGCCCAAGGCAAGAACCCGCCAGAAGTCACTCACTACCGCTATGGCATGAAGCTCGACATCGCCAAGGTCATTCACGTCACGTCGACCAATGGCAACTGCGATGTGATGCCTGCGCAAATGACCTACGAGGATTCGAGCGGAAACCTGCATATTCTGGAGTACCGCGTATCAGGAACGGACTGCAGGAGCCAGCACTGAGCATTGTTGACGTGTTGCTGACGGAAAAGTAATTTTCACGTCACCCTGACGTTATTTTGCATGTGGAAGTATGTAAGAAGCGCACCCGGCTATGCCCGGCGCGCTTCGGCATATACACAACCGCACAATGAAAAATCTGCCAAAACATCAAGAGCGTTTATGAACAACAAGGCCCTGTTGGGACTTTCTCAGATCGTCTTGAGCATCAGCGCTGCGCAGGCTGCAATGGCCGCCGAGGAAAAAGGCGAGGGATTCATCGAAGGCAGCAGCCTGAGCATCCTCAATCGAAATTTCTACTTCAACCGTGATTTTCGCAAAGGCCAGTCCAGCAGTACAGGAAATGGCTACTCGGAAGAATGGGCCCACGGAGTCATAGGCCGATTCGAGTCGGGCTCGGCCAGGCCGAGGACAATTACTCCAAGCTCGGCGGCGCCGTAAAGACCCGTTTCCTGGACACTGAAATCAAAGTAGGCGATGTCTTCCCTGTCACGCCTGTCGTGCAGTACGGCGATTCGCGACTGCTTCCGGAAAGCTTCCGCGGCGTCACCGCATACAACACCAGTGTCGAGGGCTTGGTGCTACAGGGCGGACGCCTGCACGCGATGAGCCAACCCAGCTCCAGCAGCATGCGGGATGATTTTGCAACCTTCTACGCAGGCGAAGTCGGCTCTCCGTGGATAGTCGGCGGTGATTACACACCCAACGACAACCTTGGCTTCAGCCTTTACACCAGTTGTCTCAAGGATGCCTGAAACCAATACTATACCGGCACTACCTGGAGCTACCCGCTTGCAGATGATGTCGCCTTGGTCGGTGGTTTGAATTACTACAAGGCCGTCGATGAGGGGAAGCAGCTCCTCGGCAGTTTTGAGAACGATATCTGGAGCGGCAAGGTCGGCCTCCGTGTCGGGGCGCACACCGGCGAGGGACGGAGACGGCCGACGTGAACCAGATCGCTATTGTGCCTTGCTATCGCCCTTCGGGGACTCCATTCCAATGTGTTGGTTCATGTTCTCCATCATTGTATTGCAGTTTTTCATCATCTTGGACATTTCCTGCATGTCCATCATCGGCATATGGTTGCCGTCCATCATGTGCATGTCCTCACCCTTATTTGTCTCGGCACTGCTTTGGGCGGGGGCTTTGGCCTGTTCGGCAAATCCCGTGGCAACAGTTCCAAGGGCTATGAAGGTAGCAAGGACGGTGTAGGTAATGGCGTTACGCATGGCGACTCTCCTCATCTACGACCTTGGTTTCCAGCCAGGCTGTGTATTGAAGAGTTGATTGCTCCACTGTCCTCCTGTTTGGCTCCTTTGGTTTGGAGGATGGTTTCAGGCGCCTGAGGTAGGCGCCTTTTTCGGTCAACAAGTCTTCGGCTTCATCGCTCTGGACTCTGCGAGCTGGCTTGACAGCACCGCGTTGTCTTGCACGAGAAGCTGCTTTTCTGTGGCCAACTGGCTCAATTGGCTTTCAGTTTGGCTTAAGCGTTCCGCCAGCAGGCTTCGCTCCCGTTCATTGACGGCCAGGTAAGTCCGCGTCTCAGCCAAACGCTGCTCACCTTGGCCATGGCGCTGCTCCAGTGCCTGATGCGACTGTTGCAAGTCGGTGAATTGAAGTAAGACGTGTTCATGCGCAATCTGACTCTGCGCGAGCGTCGCTTGCGTCGTGAGCAGGGTGCTCTCTAGACGATCATGGTCCTGCACCAGGCGTTGTTCCTGCGCCTGCAGTTCGCCCAGGCGGGTTTGCTGCGCGAGCAGACGCTGCCGGAGCGCTGCCAATTCGTGTTCCAGGCGCTGCTGGCGTTGCTCAGTGGCCTGGCGCTCGTCGCTGCGTTGTTGCGCGACCGATGCCTGGTAGTGCTCAAACTGCTCCCGCGCTTGTTGCAGTTGCCGGGTCAGTGCGGCCGCCTCGGCGGCGCGGTCAGCCAGACGTTGTTCGAGCCCGGTCTTTTCACTGCCCAGGCTGGCCAGGGCGATCTCCTGACGCTGCAGGGTGTCAGCCAGCCCCTGGCTGCGCGTAGTGGCTACGGCAAGTGCCTGGGCCTGCTGCTCCTGAACGCTGAGTTGCGCGTCGCGCTCGACGAATGCCTGCTGCAACTGTTCCTGCAACGCGTCGGCCTCTGCCTGGTGAGCCGCTACGGCCTGCTGGAGTTGGACGGCCGCCTCCGCCTGAACTTTTTCGTACAGTCCTTTCAGCGCCAGGACCAGCTCCGCGGGCAATCCCAGTTCGGCCTGGGCCAGCGTGCCGGGATGCGCGGCTTTCCAACGCTTTAACAACGGAGCAATCGTGCTTTTGCTGCCCGTCCCACCCAGGGCGACGCGGATGCTGTCAATGGTGGGGTTGTGGCCCGCAGCCACCAGTTGGGTGGCCGCCTGGGCAACATGCAGGTAGAGGACGCCGGAACGGGCCATGAACACCTCGGATTTTTTCGTACCGTATTATGGAAAACGTAATACCTCGATTTAAGTACAGAATAGTTCAGCCGACTGAGACCGTCAGTTGACCCACGATAAGCGCGGTTATCGTGAGTTAAGTCATCGCGATCGAGGGTTGTGTCTATAATCTGCGGTACACATGGCCTAAACAGGCGCTTCGTGATGACAGCCGGCAATAATGACGAAAACCTCCCCACCAGGCGGCACGAAGAGCCGACAGTACTTGCGCGTACCCCCGGTACGCTCACCACCCCCGAACAATTGGCTGAGCAACATCAGCGTTTTCTCGCCGCCGCGACAACCGACAACACCCGGCGCACCTACCGCTCGGCCATTCGCCACTTTCTCGCCTGGGGCGGCGTGCTGCCGTGCGATGAAGCCGCGCTGATTCGTTATCTATTGTCTTTTGCGGAAGTATTGAACCCGCGCACCCTGGCCCTGCGCCTCACGGCGCTGTCGCAATGGCACCGTTATCAGGGTTTTCCTGACCCTACCGCCAGCGCCACCGTGGGCAAAACCTTGCGCGGTATTGAGCGGGTGAACGGGCGGCCTCGACAAAAAGCCAAGGCCCTGGTCCTAGAGGATCTCGAACGCATCGTGGTGCACCTGAACACGCTCGACGGACTGGCGACACTGCGGGACAGTGCACTGCTCCAGGTCGGGTATTTTGGTGCGTTCCGGCGCAGCGAATTGGTCACGCTGGAGATGCAATACCTCGAGTGGGAGCAGGAAGGTCTACGGATCACGCTGCCCCGTTCCAAGACCGATCAGGAGGGCGAGGGACTCGACAAGGCGATCCCATACGGCGACAGCATCTGCTGCCCCGCGACAGCGCTACGCCGGTGGTTGGACGCGGCTCAGATCGTTCAGGGGCCACTGTTCCGGCGCATCAGCCGCTGGGGCGTACTCGGCGAGGTGGCACTGCACGAGGGCAGCGTGAATACCATCCTGACGGCACGTGCCGAAGCCGCAGGGCTGTTGTATGTGCCCGAACTGAGCAGCCACAGTCTGCGTCGGGGACTGGCTACCAGTGCGCATCGGGCTGGGGCGGATTTCCTTGAGATCAAACGACAGGGTGGCTGGCGGCACGATGGCACCGTACACGGCTATATCGAGGAAGCTGGAGCTTTCGAGGAGAATGCGGCTGGCTCGTTATTACGACGCAAACCGTAGCCAAGGTTTGTAAGCAGGGCTGGTTAGAATCCCAAGTGGCCACCCTCTATTCTCGACCGTCCTTCCGCAGCACATGAGCAGTTCCCTTAAAAACAGTTACTTACAGAACGAATGTCCTAATTTTTGGCTTATCTCGGCACGCCCCCGGACACACCCGCGGCCGTGGAACCGACGCGGACCCTGGCCACCCAGTTGGTGATGTTGCCACCCGCAGCGCCACCCGAGGTGGCCCCGCCGGCCGCCGTGCTGCCGGCGCCAGCAGAGCCGGCCCCGGTGGCACCGGTCGCGCCCCAGGTCGATCCGCTGCTGCAGGCGCAAAAACTCGAACACGCCGCCCTGGCGCGCAAGCGGGTGGCCGAACAGAAACGCGAGCAACAGGCCCAGCAGCAACGGGCCCGCGATGCCGAGCAACAACGCCTGGCCCAACAGCGCGAAGCCCAGCAACAGCAAGCCCAGGCCGAACAGGCCCGGGCCGCCGCCGAGCGCAGCCGCCAGCAAGCCGCCCAAGCCCAGGCTGCCAGCGCCAGCCGTCAATATTTGCCGCTGAGCAAGGAGGCCCCGGACTACCCGCAACGGGCCTTGGACAAAAACCTCGAAGGCGACTGCTCGGTGGAATACACCGTCAACCCCCAGGGCCGGGTCGAAAACCCGCGGGTGCTGGAGGGTTGCCACCCGTTGTTCATCCGCCCGTCATTAGTGGCTGCGGCCACCTTCCGCTACCAGCCCCGGGTGATCGACGGACAAGCCGTGGCAGTGCCGGCGGTGCGCAACACCTTTCATTACCGCATCAAGTGAAAAGGCCCCAACACCACAACCCCTGTGGGAGCGGGCCGGCCCGCGATGGCGTACTTGAGCCTGCCATCGCTGGCAAGCCAGGCGTCTAGGGGATGTGGTGTGAAGGCTTAGTCCAGGTTCAGTCCTGGCAAAAGCGAATCCGATTGCCAAACGGGTCATGCACTTCCAAAACCCGCCCCCAACCCTGCTGAACAATCTGCGGGCGGCCATACCCATAGTGCTTGCCCAGTAGCTCATCGCGCAGCAGCTCGATGTTGTGCATGGGCACGAATATCGTCGAGCCCGGGCAAGCATCGCCGTGGTGTTCGGACAGGTGCAATTGCAGGCCATCGCGGTTGATGCCCAAGTACAGCGGCAGGCCTGCCTCGAAGCGGTGCTCGAACTCAACGCGAAAGCCGAGAAAATCCAAGTAGAACTCCCGCGCCTTGGCTTCGTCGAACATGCGCAGGATGGGAATGGCTTTATCGAACCGAATACCCGGTGTGGTGTTTTGCGTGGACAACCTCTTTCTCCTTAAGTCGAAACCTTGAGTGCTTGCCGCTCATGCCTTACTGGCGCCAACCCAACTGCGCCGAAATCCGCTGCGA
The DNA here is from genome assembly GCF_059862525.1 of Pseudomonas sp. MF08875. Lineage (NCBI taxonomy): Bacteria > Pseudomonadati > Pseudomonadota > Gammaproteobacteria > Pseudomonadales > Pseudomonadaceae > Pseudomonas > Pseudomonas sp. MF08875. The sequence goes on along the minus strand of NZ_JCBCUW010000008.1, from coordinate 66,304 downwards.
CGCATCCATCAACTGCTTCACATAGTCCTGCTTGAGTTCCTCGCGAAAGCGAAAGCAGGGGAATGACACGCTCATGCCGCCGATGACATGACCGAAGCGGTCGCGGATCGGCGCCGCGAGGCAGCGCATGTTGTCTTCGAACTCTTCGTGGTCTTCGGCATAGCCCTGTTCACGTACCCGCGCCAGCTCCTGGCGGTACGCCTCGATGCTGACCAGGGTATTGGCGGTGCGCCGCTCAAAGCTTTCCTCGTGCAGGTGGGCCAGTAACTCGCCTTCCTCCAGCCACGCCATCAGCACCTTGCCGATGCCGGTGCAGTACAGCGGTGCGCGGCGGCCAATGCGCGAGTACATGCGCAGGTTGTATTTGGAGTCGATCTTGTGCACGTAGACGATGCTGCCTTCGTCGAGGATGCCCAGGTGCACGGTTTCGCCGGTCAGTTCGTTGATGCGGCGCATGCCCGGTTCGGCTTCGCGCACGATGTCCAGGTGGGGCAGGGCCTGGGCGCCGAGCTCGAACAGGCGAACGCTGAGGCGGTAGCGGTCCTCGGCGTCCTGCACCACATAGCCGCGGGCCTTCAACGACTGGAGGAAGCGGTACACCGTGCTCTTGGACATGTCCAGTTGCTGTGCGATTTGCGAGACGCCGCTTTCTTCAGGGTGTTCGGCCAGGGCTTCGAGGACCGCCATGGTGCGGCCCACGGCCGAGACCAGTTCATTGTTCTGGGTGGTGCTGTTGTCCATGAAGGCTCCAACGGGAACGAAAACCCAAGGATATACGCTGGCGGATCAAAACGCTGTTTCATTTTTCTTGACGAGGGGCCGAATCTGATTAAACTCGGCCTCACGCAAGAAATGAAACGCCGTTTTAAAAAGCCAGAAAGTCCGGCAGCGTCCTGCCCTCTGGCTCATTCCAATAAGAAACCAAGGCGCGCAGTGATGACCGATACCCCCGGGCAATGCCCCCGTACCGCAACACCCGGCCCCGTGAAGGTGGCGTTGGTGGGCGAGTGCATGATCGAGATGCGCGGTGAAGCCGATGCCGTGTTCAGCCAGACCTTCGGCGGCGACACCCTCAACGCCGCCGTCTACCTCGCTCGCCTGACCTGCCGCGATGCCGTGGGTGTGCAGTACATCACCGCCCTCGGTGCCGATTCCTTCAGCGCCGCCATGCGCCAGTTGTGGCGTGACGAAGGGGTGGGCGAGGCTCATGTGCGGGTGATCGACGACGCATTGCCGGGGCTGTATTTCATCCAGACCGACGCCCAGGGCGAACGCCGCTTCCTTTACTGGCGCGGCGAAGCAGCGGCGCGGCGCACCTTTGATGGCCCCGAGGCGGACGCCGTGCTGGGCGCCCTGGCCGGCTACGACTACCTGTACCTGAGCGGCATCAGCCTGGCGATCCTCACCGTCAGCGGCCGCGAACGCCTGATGCAGGCCCTGGCCACGGCACGCCGGGGCGGTACGCGCATCGTCTTCGACAACAATTACCGCCCGCACCTGTGGCCCGACGCCGCCACCGCGCGCCAGGCCTACCAGCAGATGCTGGGCCTGACCGACATGGCCCTGGTCACCTGGGAAGACGACGCGCAGTTGTTCGGCTACGCCGATGCCGACACCTTGCTGCGGGCCTATGCCGAGTCGGGCGTGGGCGAAGTGGCCCTCAAGCGCGGCGCCGACAGTTGCCTGCTGCAATGCCCGGCCGGGCGCTTTGAAGTGCCCGCCGAACAGGTGCGGCAGATCGTCGACACCACCGCCGCCGGTGACTCCTTCAGCGCCGCTTACCTGGCCTGCCGCCTGCAAGGTGGCGCACCGCAAACGGCGGCGCGCTGGGGCCATCGCCTGGCGGCGCAAGTGGTGCAGCACCGCGGCGCGCTGATCCCGCGTGCCGCCATGCCTTCCTTTACTTGTGCCGCAGAGGTCTGAACCGATGAAAATCCTTGAAGCGCGCGTGATTGTGACCTGCCCGGGGCGCAACCTGGTGACCCTGAAGATCGTCACCGACCAGGGTATTTATGGCCTTGGCGACGCCACCTTGAATGGCCGCGAACTGGCGGTGGTGGCGTACCTTGAAGAACACGTGCTGCCGGCCCTGATCGGCCGCGATGCGCAGCGCATCGAAGACATCTGGCAGTACCTCTACCGCGGTGCCTACTGGCGCCGGGGGCCGGTGACCATGACCGCGATTGCCGCTGTGGACGTGGCGCTGTGGGACATCAAGGCCAAGGCCGCCAACATGCCGCTGTACCAATTGCTCGGCGGCAAGAGCCGTGAGCGGGTGATGGTCTACGGCCACGCCACCGGCAAGGACATCGACGGTTGCCTGGAGGAGGTGGCCCGCCATGTCGAGCAGGGCTACAAAGCCGTGCGCGTGCAGTGCGGCATCCCCGGCATCGCCACCACCTATGGCGTGGCCAAGCGCAGCGGCGAGCGTTATGAACCGGCCGACAGCGACCTGCCCGCCGAACACGTGTGGGACACCGCCAAGTACCTTAACCACGTGCCCAAGCTGTTCGCCGCCGTGCGCGAACATTTTGGCGATGACCTGCACATCCTCCACGACGTGCACCATCGCCTCACTCCCATCGAGGCCGGGCGCCTGGGCAAAGCGGTGGAACCCTACAACCTGTTCTGGCTGGAAGACTGCACCCCGGCCGAGAACCAGCAAGCATTCCGGCTGATCCGCCAGCACACCACCACGCCACTGGCGGTGGGCGAGGTGTTCAACTCGATCCATGACTGCCGCGAGCTGATCCAGGAACAACTGATCGACTACATTCGCGCCACCCTGGTGCACGCCGGGGGCATCACCCATGTGCGCCGCATCGCCGATTTCGCTGCGCTGTACCAAGTGCGTACCGGGTTCCATGGCGCTACTGACCTGTCGCCGGTGTGCATGGGCGCGGCGCTGCATTTCGACACCTGGGTGCCCAACTTCGGCATCCAGGAGCACATGCCCCACGACGCACGGATCGACGAAGTCTTCCCCCACGCCTACCGCTTTGACGACGGCCACTTCACCCCTGGCGAAACCCCGGGCCATGGCGTGGACATCGACGAAGACCTGGCCGCGCGCTACCCCTACAAACGCGCCAGCCTGCCGGTCAATCGCCTTGAAGACGGCACGCTCTGGCACTGGTAGGCGAGCTGTTGCACGACTGTTCAATAACTACAAGAAACGGGGCGTCACGTCCTGACAGGAGTTACCCGATGAAAGCTTTTCAAGTGCGAGCACCGTTTGAATTCGGCCTGGCCCAGGTGGACGCGCCGCAACTGGCGGCCGGTGAAGTCAAGGTGGACGTGGCGTACGCCGGCATCTGCGGCTCGGACATGCACATCATCCATGGCCAGAACGCTTTCGTGCGCTTCCCCCGGGTCACCGGCCACGAGTTCTCCGGCGTCGTGCGCCAGGTGGGCGAGGGCGTCAGCCACCTCAGTGTCGGCGACCGGGTGTGCATCGACCCGGTCATCAGTTGCGGCACCTGCTATCCGTGCCGCATTAACCGGCCCAACGTCTGCACCCACCTGCAAGTGATCGGCGTGCACCGCGACGGCGGTTTCAGCGAACAGGTCTGCGTGCCCGCCAGCAACGCTCATCGCCTGCCCGACGGCATGCCGCTGAGCCACGCGGCGCTGGTGGAACCCTATTCCATCGCCCTCAACGTGCTCGACCGCATGCAACCCCACCCTGGCGACAGCCTGCTGATCTACGGCGCCGGGGTCATCGGCCTGACCCTGGTGCAAATGGCCCGCGCCCTGGGGCTGACCGACATCACCGTTACCGACGTGCTCGACGCGCGGCTGGACACCGCCCGCGCCTTGGGCGCCAGCCGCACCCTCAACGGCAAGGAGGTGGACGTCGAGGCGAGCATGCAGGCCCTCACCGGCGGCGAAGGCGTGCCGCTGATTGTCGATGCCGCGTGCATCCCGGCGCTGATGCCGCAAATGGTGCGCCTGGCCTCGCCGGCCGGGCGTATCGGCTTGCTGGGCTTCAACGCGGTGCCCAGCGATCTGGTGCAACTGGAGATGATTAAAAAGGAACTGACCCTGGTGGGCTCACGCCTGAACAACCGCAAGTTCCCGCGGGTGATCGAACTGATCGCCAGCGGCCAGTTGCAGGTCCAGGCAATGATTAGCCACCGCGTGACCTTCGACGACATGCCGGGGGCCATCGAGCTGATCGAGAAACACCCCGAGCAGACCCGCAAGGTGCTGGTGCAACTGAGCGACGCTCACCCTTAAGCGCTACAAAAGCGCCGCGTGCCCCCACCGGGCACCCTCACCGAATACAACAAGAACGCGGGAGGTTTCAATGTTTGGTCAAGGTCGTACCTTAGTCATCGTCATGCTGTTTCTGGCAGGCGTCATCAATTACCTGGATCGCTCGGCACTGTCCGTGGCGGCCCCATTCATCCAGAAGGACTACGGTCTGACCACGGGTGAAATGGGCATGATCTTCAGCAGCTTCTTCGTTGGCTACGCGGCGTTCAACTTCATCGGTGGCTGGGCCGCCGACCGCTACGGCGCCAAGACCACGCTGCTGCTGGCCATGGTGCTGTGGTCGCTGTTCAGCGGCCTGACCGTGCTGACGGTGGGCTTCGCCTCGCTGGTGCTGATCCGCATCCTGTTCGGCATGGGCGAAGGCCCGCTGGCCGTGACCACCAGCAAAATGGTCAACAACTGGTACACCCCGCGCCAACGGGCGCGGGCCCTGGGTTCGTCGATGTCGGGCACGCCCCTGGGCGGCGCCATCTCCGGGCCGGTGGTGGGCTTTATCGCCATCAGCTACGGCTGGAAGGTGTCGTTCATCATCATTATGTTGGTGGGCCTGATCTGGGCGGCGGTCTGGTACAAGTTCGTCAAGGACAAGCCCACCGGCCAGGTGGCGCAAGAGATCCAGGACGCCGAAGGCCAGAGCGAAACCGCCAGCCTGGCCATGCAGCCGCTGCGCTATTACCTCAAGCAGCCCACCGTGCTGTTCACCTCCCTGGCGTTCTTTTCCTATAACTACACACTGTTTTTCTTCCTGACCTGGTTCCCCAGCTACCTGACCATGGCCCATGGCCTGAATGTCAAGGACATGAGTATCGCCACCGTCATCCCCTGGTTGCTGGGCTTCCTCGGCCTGGCCCTGGGCGGGTTCATCTCCGACTTCGTGTTCAAGAAGACCGGGCGCATGATGTTCTCGCGCAAAGTGGTGCTGGTGAGTTGCCTGCTGGCCTGCGCCGCCTGCATCGGCTTCGCCGGGCTGGTGACCACCCTCTACCCGGCGGTGATTCTGGTCGCCCTGGCGGTGTTCTTCCTGTACCTGACCGGCGCGATCTACTGGGCGATCATCCAGGACACCGTGCCGGCGGCGCGGGTCGGCGGGGTCAGTGGCTTCATGCACTTTCTGGCCAACACCTCGGGCATCATCGGCCCGACCCTGACCGGGTTTCTGGTGCAGTTCACCGGCTCGTTCACCAGTGCCTTCCTGCTGGCCGGGCTGCTCACCGTAATCGGCGCAGTGTGTGTGGCACGCTATGTCAAACCTCTGGCGCCCAGCGACGCGAACACCGCAGCGCACGCCAGCCTCAAGCCCCGCACGGCCTGAGCCGTCGTGAGCAAAAGGAGAGACGCCATGCCAGTCGTGCCTGCGGCCACGCCGGCCCCCGCCATCGGCATCGTGCACCTGGGCCTGGGGGCGTTCCACCGCGCCCATCAGGCGGTGTACCTGCAACGCCACCACAACCGCCACGGCCAGGGCGGCTGGGGCCTGTGCAGCGCCAACCTGCGCAGCAACAGCGCCTTGGTCGAGCAACTGCGCGATCAAGCCTGTACCTACCATGTGGCCGAGTACTGCGACCGCGAACAGGCGACGCTGCGCCAGATCAATGTGCTGCGCGAAGCCCTGTACGTGGGCGAGGGCGGCCAGGACCTGGAGCGCCTGCTGCAACGCATGGCCGCGCCCGCCACCTGCATCGTCACTCTGACCGTCACCGAAAAGGGCTACTGCCTGAGCCCGGCCAACGGCCAGTTGCGCCTCGACGATCCGGTCATCGCCCATGACCTGGCCCACCCCCAGGCGCCGCGCAGCGCCCCGGGCATCGTCCTCGAAGCCTTGCGCCGGCGCCGCGTGGCGGGCACCCCGGCTTTTACGGTGCTGTGTTGCGACAACATGCCCGACAACGGGCAGCGCACCCGCGCCGCCGTCAGCGGCTTGGCCAGGGCTCAGGACGCGGACCTGGCGCAGTGGATCGACACCCAAGTGGCGTTCCCCAGCAGCATGGTCGACCGCATCGTCCCGGCCATGGACGCCGATGCCTTCACGCACCTGGAACAGCAACTGGGCTGCGCCGACCGCGCCGCCGTGGTGTGCGAAAGCTTCAGCCAATGGGTGATCGAGGACCACTTCCCCCTCGGCCGCCCAGGTTGGGAGGCCGAAGGCGTGCAGATGGTCGCGGATGTACAGCCCTTCGAGACCATGAAACTGCGCATGCTCAACGGCAGCCATTCCCTGCTGGCCTATGTCGGTCTGCTGGCGGGCCACCGCACCGTGTGCGAGGCCATCGCCGACCCGGCGCTGGCCCGTTTCATCCGCCGCTACCTGCTGGACGAAGCGGCGCCCACCCTGGCTGTGTCCGCGGGTATCGACCTGCCCACCTACGCCAACCAGTTGCTGGCGCGGTTTGCCAACGACAGCCTGCAACACCCCTTGCGCCAGATCGCCATGGACGGTTCGCAAAAACTGCCCCAGCGCTGGCTGCACGGCGCGCAGCACCTGCTTGAGCAGGGCCGCGGCATTGCCTGCACGGCCTTGGGCGTGGCGGCGTGGATCCGTTGCTGTACCCAGGCCTTGCCCGGCGCCGCCGCGCCCCTTGCCAACGACCCGTTGCACGCCACCTACGCCGACCTCGCCGCACGCTGGCAGGGCGCGGCGCTGGTGGACGCCTTTCTCGACCTGCGGGATGTATTCGCGCTGGAACTGGCCGAGCGCCCCGCGTTGCGCGACGCCGTACAACAGGCCTACGCCGCCCTGGCGCGCGATGGCCTGCCCCAACTCTTGAACGCTCACGCCTGACAACAAAAAGGAACATCACATGGAACAGACTTGGCGCTGGTTTGGCCCCCAAGACCCGATCTCCCTGGCCGATGTGCGCCAGACCGGAGCCACCGGGATCGTCACCGCCCTGCATGAAATTCCCAACGGCCAGGTGTGGCCGGTGGACGCCATTGCGGCGCGCAAACAGATGATCGAAGCCGCCGGCCTGACCTGGTCGGTGGTCGAGAGCATCCCCGTGCACGAGGACATCAAACGCGGCTGCGGGCGGCGCGACGAATACATCGCCAACTATCAGCAGAGCGTGCGCAACCTGGCCGCCTGCGGTATCGATATCGTCTGCTACAACTTCATGCCGATCCTGGACTGGACCCGCACCGACCTGGCTTTCGAGCTGGAAGACGGCGGCTGGGCCCTGCGTTTTGACCAGACGGCGTTCGCCGCGTTCGACCTGTTCATCCTCAAGCGCCCCGGCGCCGAGGCCGAGTACAGCGGCGAAGATATTGCCCAAGCGCAGGCCTACTTCGCGCAACTGAGCGAGGAGGGCCGCCAAACCCTGGTCAACACCTTGATCGCCGGCCTGCCGGGCGCCGAGGAGCACTACAGCCTCGAAGATTTTCGCGCCTTGCTGGCCACCTACGCCCAGATCGACGAAAGCACATTGCGCGAGCACCTGGGGCACTTCCTGCGCCAAGTGATCCCGGTGGCCGAGGAGGTGGGCGTGCGCATGGCCATCCACCCGGACGACCCGCCGCGGGCGCTGCTGGGCCTGCCGCGCATTCTTTCCACCGCCGCCGACGCGCAGTGGCTGCTGGACGCCGCGCCGAGCCCGGCCAATGGCCTGACGTTCTGCACCGGCTCCTACGGCGTGCGCGCCGACAACGACCTGGTGGCCATGGCCAAGCAGTTCGCACCGCGCATCTACTTCACCCACCTGCGCTCCACCCGCCGCGAAGCGGACCCGCGCAGCTTCCACGAAGCCCACCACTTGGGCGGCGACGTGGACATGGTCGGCGTGATAAGCGCCCTGGTGGCCGAAGAACGCCGCCGCGAACGCGAAGGCGGCCCGCGCTTGCCCCTGCGCCCGGACCACGGCCATCAACTGCTCGACGACCAACACCGCCACAGCAACCCCGGCTACTCCCTGATCGGCCGCCTCAAAGGCCTGGCGGAAATCCGCGGGGTCGAACTGGCGGTGCGCGCGGCGCACTGACTACAGGGACAACACTGCCGCTCCCACAAGAAAACACTGCCACTGCACTGTGGGAGCGGGCCCGCCCGCGATGAGGCCAGTACCGGCGCTGCATCTCTACCAGCCCCACCCCCGCTATCGCGGGCAAGCGCAGCGCCGCCCGGCCCCCATAAAGGGTGGGTGTCTGATGCCCGCTCAGCCATTTTCTTGACGTCAATCTTCGTAAAAAATGCCTCCGGTCAAGGACTTGATTGATCGTTCAATTAAAATGACGCGGCATATTCGCGTACATGAATCGATCCGGGGGGCTAGAGTGCAAGCAAGGCGTTGGGGTACATCCGTTTTCAAATGCGCCGCCCGCCGGCCGGGTTTCACCAAGGAGCATTTGAAATGGCCACATTAAGTACTGCGCAACGCATCATGCTGGGTTTTGCCATGGCACCGCTGGCCATGTCGGGCATTGCCCTCTACGCCTTGAACGACCTGGCGACGCTCAAGGAGCAGGCCGTGGTGATCGTGAAGCAGGATTGGCCGAAAATCGAGCCGCTGATGCTGATCGCCACCGGGGTGCGGGACAACGGCAAGAGCACCCGCGATTTGCTCATTGGCGCAGACAACGGCCAAGTGCAGCAACGCATCGACACCACCAAGCAGCGCATCACCCAGGCCCTGGCCACTTTGGAGCCGCTGTTCTACCTGCCTGAAGGCCAGGCCGCGTTCGCCGAACTCAAGCGCCACCGCGAGGCCTATGTAGCGGCGTTCACCCAGGTGCAGGCGTCGATTCGCCAGGGCGACAAAGCCGCTGCCATGGCCCAGTTGCAGGAGCAGGTGATGCCCGCAGAGCAGCAGGTGTACCAGAGCCTGGATGCGCTGATGGCCCTGCAGGAGCGGATTTTCGTCGAGCGCGAACAGGTCGCCCAGAGCCTCTACAACAGTGCGCGGCTGAACATGCTGGGCCTGTTCGTGCTGTGCCTGGCGGCGGTGATCGGTGTCGCCACACTGGTGATCCGCAGCGTCACTCGGCCGTTGGGCGGTGAACCGGACCAAGCGGCACGGGTGCTGAACCAGATCGCCGAAGGCGACCTGACCATCGCCGTGCCCGTGGCCGGCAGCGCGCCAGGCAGTGTGATGCGCAACATGCAGCACATGCAGCACATGCAGGACAACCTCAACACCATGGTCAAGCAGATTGCCGCCTGCGTGGACAGCGTCGCCAGTTCTTCCGAGGAACTGAGCACCGTCAGCGGCCAGACCACCGCCAACCTGCAACTGCAAGGTCAAGAGATCGAGCAGGCAGCCACGGCGGTCAACGAAATGACGGCAGCAGTGGACGAGGTGGCGCGCAACGCGGTGAGCACCAGTGAAGCTTCGCGCCTGTCGGAGCAGACCGCCCAACGCGGCCGCGCCCAGGTCGGGGAAACCGTGGCTTCCATCAGCGCCCTGGCTGATGGCGTGGTCGAAACCTCGGCACGCATCCAGCAACTGGCCGCGCGGGTGCAGGACATCAGCACCGTGCTGGAAGTGATCCGCAGCATCGCCGAGCAGACCAACCTGTTGGCCCTTAACGCCGCCATCGAAGCGGCCCGCGCCGGGGACGCCGGCCGTGGCTTCGCGGTGGTGGCCGATGAAGTGCGGGCCTTGGCCCATCGCACCCAGGTGTCCACCGCGGAAATCGAGCAGATGATCGGCAATATCCGCCTCGACACCGGCCACGCCGTGACCGCGATGCACGACAGCAGCCAACTGGTCCAGGCCACCTTGCAGATCGCCCGTCGCTCCGGCGAGGCGCTGGAGGAGATCACCCAGTCCATCTCGCAGATCAACGAGCGCAACCTGATGATTGCCAGCGCCACCGAAGAACAGGCCCTGGTGGCCCGCGAGGTGGACCGCAACCTGATGGGCATCCGCAGCCTGTCCGAGCAGGTATTGCTGGGCGCCCGTCACACCCAGGTGGCGGGGGATGAACTGGCGCAAATGGCCGGCGAACTGAACCAGACCGTCGCCCGCTTCAAGGTCTAGCCGTCGAATCCGCTTGCCGCTTCTCACTTGTCGCTTGGCGCTCCAAAACCAAATAGGTCAGGGTCGCCAGCGCCAGCGGCAGCAGGTAATACAGGGCGCGGTAGGCGATCAGCGCGGCGATGATGGCGCCCGTTTTCACCTCGCCGCGCAGCAGGGCGACGAACACCATTTCCAGCACCCCAAGGCCCGCCGGGATGTGGGTAATCAGCCCGGCCACGCTGCTTATCATCAGGGTCGCCAACACATTGGGGTAGGCCACGCCGGCCGGCAACAGCGTGTAGATCAGCAAGGCCATCAGCGCCCAGTTGCTGGCCCCCAACACCCCTTGCAGCAGGGCCAGGCGCCAGCTCGGTAAGGTCAGTTCCTGGCTGCGCCAGCGCCACGCGCGCCGCGTGGCGAAACGGCAGGCCATTAGGTACGCCAGGCCCAGCAGCAACAGCGCTACGCCTATCACCCGCAGCAGGGTGCTGCTCACCCCCCAACTGGCGGGTAAGCGCGGCAGGCCCAGGCAAAACAGCACCCCGGCCAGCAGCAGGTAGCCAAACCAGTTGGTTATCAGGCTCAAGGTCAGTACCCGGGTGATATCGGCGGTCTTCAGGCCCTGGCGCGAGTACAGCCGATAACGCAGGGCAATGGCACCGACCCAGGAACTCAGGTTGAGGTTGAACGCGTTGCAGACAAAGGCAATCGGGTACACCCGCCGCACCGGCAAGCCATGGCCCACGTGGTAGCGGCCCAGCACATCGAAACTGCTGAACACGGCGTAGCCCAAGGCACTGAGGCCCAGCCCCAGGAGCAGGGTGGCGGGGCGGTACTGCATCAGGGCCTGGCGCACCTGTTGCCAGTCCAGGGTTTTGATGAGCATGAACATCAGCCCGCACACCGCCACGAACAGGCCTAAGGTCAGGGCCCGGCGCACCCGGCGCCAGCGCTGGGGGCTCATGCTGAGGTGCGGTCCGCGCCGCGTCGGGCCCGTGGCCGGGCGAACAGGGATTTGAGCCGGGGCGAATGGGCCGGCAACCAGCCCACGAAGCGCGGGAAGTGGCGCAAAAAGTGAAAGCCGAGAAAGATCAGCGGCGCCCGCCACCAATAGCCCCGACGCGACAGCTTGCGGCTGACGGCGGTGCACTGCTCCTGGGCCAGTTCCTGCAAATGCGCGTAGAGGTGCTGGTTGAATGCGCCATCGCGGATCAGCACGTTGGCCTCCAGGTTCAACGACAGGCTCAACGGGTCGAGGTTGCTCGAACCCACAGTGGCCCATTGTTCGTCCACCAGGGCTACTTTGCCGTGCAACGGGCGCTGGCAGTATTCGTGGATCTGCACGCCTTCACGCAGCAGGTAGTCGTAGAGCAGGCGCGACAGCAGGCTGACCAGGGGCATGTCCGGCAGGCCCTGGAGGATCAGTTGCACCCGTACCCCGCGCCGGGCGGCGTTGCGCAATTCCCGCAACAAGCGATAGCCCGGGAAGAAGTAGGCATTAGCGATCACCAGCCGTCGCTGGGCGCTGCGAATGGCTTGCAGGTATTGCACCTCGATGGCGGTGCGCGCCCGTTCGTTATCGCGCAGCACCAGGCGCGCCGAAACGCCATCGGCTTGTGCCGGGGGCTCAGGGGCCGTAGCCCCGGCCTGTTGCAGCAGGGCCAGGCTGGCCTGGCGGATGTCGGCCACTACCGGGCCCTGGAGCTTGACCGCGTAATCCTGCTTGGCCATGCCGCCGCGTTCGGCGAGGTGGTCTTCGCCGTAATTGATGCCGCCGACAAAGGCCACTTGCCCGTCGACGACCACAATCTTGCGGTGCATGCGGCGGAACAGGTTGGTACGCATCCCCAGCAGGCGCGGGCGCGGGTCATACAAGTGCACCGTGACCCCGGCCTCGTTGAGGCGCGCCACGTAGTCGCGGCTCAGGTCGGTGCCGAAGCCGTCGACAATGATCTGCACCCGCACGCCACGCCGGGCCGCTGCCATCAGGGCGTGCTGCAACTGCTGGCCGACCTCGTCCTCGAAAATGATGAAGGTTTCCAGCAGCACCTCCGTGCGGGCCTGGCCGATGCTCTCGAACAGGCTGGGGAAATACGCCTCGCCATTGATAAGCAGGTGCACACGGTTGCCGTCGCGCCAGGGATAGCTCACAGGATCACCTCCACACTCAGCGGCAAATGGTCGGACAAATGCGACCACGGGCGTCGGCCCAGCACCCGTGGATCATGCAGTTGCAGGTGGCGCACATAGATGCGGTCCAGGCGCAGCAGCGGCCAGCGCGCCGGGAAGCTGCGGGCCGCAACGCCATGGGCCTGGACGAACGCTTCGCGCAGGCCACAGCAGCCCAGCACGGCGTCGGCCCGTTGGCGCCAGTCATTGAAGTCGCCGGCGACGATCACCGGTTCATTGGCCGGCAGGCTGTCGAGCAACGCGCACAACAGGTGCAGTTGCGCGGTGCGCTGGGTTTCGCTCAGGCCCAGGTGCACGCACACCGCGTGCAGCGGCCGGCCCACGTCCAGCAGCGCATGCAGCAGGCCGCGTTCTTCGCCGCCGGCACTGGAGATGTTCAGGTTGCGATGGCTGCGAATCGGGTATTTGGACAGCAGCGCATTGCCATGGTGGCCCGCCGGGTACACCGCGTTGCGCCCGTAGGCGAACTGCGGCCACACGGTGTCGGCGAGGAACTCGTACTGCGGCGTGCTCGGCCACTCGGGGTGGCGCCCGGCCCACTGGCGGTGCTCGCCGAGCACTTCCTGGAGGAACACCAGGTCCGCCGACACCTCGCGCACTGCGTCACGCAATTGCGGCAGCACGAAGCGCCGGTTGAACTGGCCAAACCCCTTATGGGTGTTGACCGTGAGGATACGCAGGCGCCCGGGCGCGGCCACGGCGTTCATCGCAGGCCCTTGCGGTTCATGGCTGCGTCACCGGGCGAATGTACTCAGGGTTGAGCACGTTGAACCAGAACAGGATCATCCCCACCAGAATGGTCACCAGCACCAACAGGCCCAGGCCCCACACTGAGGCAGCGTAGGGCAAGCCTCGGTCCTGATTGAGCCGCATGAACTTGGGCAAACCGACGAACAGCAGGTAAGTGGCATAGACGCTGGACACCAGCAACGCCGCCACTGCCAGCCAACGGCTGGGGTACAGGCCGCTGATGCCTGCGAGGAAGTAGGGCGTGGCGGTGTAGGCGGCAAAACCGATGCACTGGTTCAGGCTGGGGCGCGCCTCGAAGGCGCGCGACATCCAGCGGATGAAAGCGCCCATCAGCAAGGTCCCCACCAGGGTCGCCAAGTACAGCAGCACCGCCAGTTGCAAGGCGCTGCGCACGCTGACCCGCACGGTTTCGTCTTCGGCCAGGCTCCAGCCGACAAAGGCGATCCCCACGAACAGGCACGCTGCTGGCAGCAGCGCCCAGAGCAGCAGGTGCAGAAGGTAATGGCGCGGATGCTGTTCTTCTTCGGTACGGATTTGTGTCCAGGCTTGTTCGGGTTCGCTAAAGAGTCGAATTACGTGGGGTTTCATGGCTGCCTCCGCGTGTCGATGCCCATCAGGGCCTTAAGCCTATGGAGGGAGGCCGTTGGCAAGGGTTCAAGTTTTTTGCGCCAGCGGTGCGCCATTGATCGGCCTTGGCGAACCAACCGCGGCGCCGGGCGGTCGGCTGCTTTACTTGCCCCTGCAATGGAGTCATGCCCATGCCCCCGCATTCACCGCACAAACGGGTGGTGGCCTATAACGTCAACCCTGCCGCCGCCGAGCACGAAGTGCAAACCAACCTGGCCCAGGCCCGGTGGCTGGCCGAGATTCTCGGTTGGCCTTTCGACGGGCCCTGGCAACCGGCCGCGCAAGGGCACCCGGGCCTGTATTTCGTGCCCACTCAGACCCTCGTCGGCCCCCAGCGCGAACAACTGGCCATCGATGGCGCCGAGGACCTGCTGGGCGGTTATGTGCAGCACGGCTTCATTGCCACCAAGGCGATTTCCCACCCGTTGATAAGTGAAGGCACAGGCGTGCCGGCAGGCTGGAACCCGCAGTTTGCCGAGCGGGTGCGCGACGTGGTGCTGCCCGGGGTGACGGTGTTCGACCTGGGCGACGCCCGCCGCGCCGCCGCCGAGGGCCTGACTCGGGGTGTGCTGCGGGTCAAATTGGTCGAGGCCTGTGGCGGCGAGGGCCAGGCGCTGCTGCGCAATGGCCAGGACCTGAAGCAATGGTTAGCGGGGCTGAGCCCTGCCATCTGCGCCGCCGGTATCGTGCTGGAAGAGAATCTGGAGCAAGCGATCACCCACAGTGTCGGCCAGACCCTGGTGGACGGCCTGCTGATGACCTATTTCGGCGAGCAGTTCCAAACCCGCAACGGCCGCGGCGAGTGCGTCTACGCCGGTTCCAGACTGACTGTGGTGCGCGGCGACTACGTCGATCTGCTGGCTCGCGACCTGGCCGCCGACGTGCGCCGCGCCGTGGAATACGCCCGCACTTACGACACTGCCGCGGCTTTGAGCTTCCCTGGGTTTTTCGCCTCGCGGCGCAACTATGACGTGGTCCAGGGCATCGGCGCCGATGGCCAGCAGAAGGTCGGCGTACTCGAGCAATCCTGGCGCGTTGGCGGTGCCACGGGCGCGGAACTGGCGGCATTGCAGGCCTTTGTCGAGCAGCCAACGCGCAATACCCTGTGCGCCAGCACCCATGAAGTCCACACCGAACAGGACGCCCCCGCACAGGCTCGGGTGCTGTTCCGGGGCCGTGACACCCGTGGCGGCTTTCTTCTCAAATACGCCGAGGTGGATGCCGATGACCGCCAACAGTGAACCGGCCCGCATCCGGGTGGAGCAAGACACCATCGCCGGCACGTTTCTGAGCCCCAAGGCCAAGGTGCCGGGAGTGTTGTTCGTCCACGGCTGGGGCGGTAGCCAGGAGCGTGACCTGAACCGCGCCCGAGGTATCGCCGGCCTGGGCTGCGTATGCCTGACGTTCGATTTGCGCGGCCACGGCGCCTTCAACGACCGCCAGGCCAGCGTCACCCGCGAAGACAACCTGCGCGACCTGCTGGCCGCCTACGATCATTTGCTCTCGCACCCGGCCATCGACACCTCGGCCGTGGCGGTGGTGGGCACCAGCTATGGCGGCTACCTGGCCACGCTCCTGAGCCAGATGCGCAAGGTGCGCTGGTTGGCGTTGCGGGTGCCGGCCATTTACCGCGACGAGGATTGGCACCTGGCCAAGCGCGAACTCAACCGCGAGGATTTGATGCAGTACCGCGCCAGCCACATCGACGCCACCGGCAACCGCGCCTTGCGGGCCTGCGCAGCGTTTCGCGGGGATGTACTGATCGTAGAATCCGAGCACGACGAACACGTGCCCCACGCCACGATCATGAGTTACCGCGCCGCCTTCCAGCAGACTCACTCCCTGACCCACCGCATCATCGACGACGCCGACCACAGCCTCACCAACGAAGTCGCCCAAGAGGCCTACACCTCGATGCTGGTGGACTGGGTGACGGAGATGGTCGTGGGCGAACGGCTGAGCATCAACCCCGCGCCGTGAGCCGAGCTGGCTGATGCGGCACAACCCCCCAGTGGAGCTTGGCCGCTGCCGATTTCAAGACCGCCATCGCGGGCAAGCCAGGCCCACAACTACATTTGGGCCAGGGACTTGAGGTAGTCGCCAAACCCGCCTCGGGCACGGCAGTCGAGGCGGCTGCTGGTGCTCACGCTGTTGGCGGCGGTCCAGACGATGCGTGCCCCGGTCTTTTGCAGGGCCTGGACCAAGTGCACATCCTCATGGGCGGGCAGGGGCGCGAAGCCGCCGGCGCGGCGATAGGCCTTGGCGCACACGCCCAGGTTGGCGCCGTGGATATGGCGGTGGCCGTCTTTGTCGTGATACAGGCCCTGGTAGCGCTGGCGCACCGCCACCGAATGCTCGGCCTGCCACTCATCGACTCGCACCGTACCGCACACGGCGTCGGCCTTGAACGCCAGTTGGTGCAGCAACCAATCGGCGGGCACCGTGCTATCGGCATCGGTGCAGGCCAGCCAGCGGGCGCCGCGCTCGAGCATATAGGCGGCGCCCGCGCCCCGGGCGTAGCCGACGTTGCCACGCTGCACCTCCAGGGTCTGCACGCCACAGGCCAGGGCAATATCCCGGGAGCCGTCGCTACAGGCGTCCAGCACCACCAGTATCTGGACTTCTTCCCCGGCGTCTTCGGCGTGGCGGGCAGCGTTGTTCAAGGCCGCCAGGCAGGTGCCGAGCAGGGCTTGTTCGTTATGGGCAGGGACGACGACGCCGATCATAGGGTGTGCTCGTTCAGGTCGATGGCAGAGGGTTGGCGGCACCACAGTTCCAGCAGAAAGTCGGGTTCTTCATGGCGCACCACCCGGTGCAACGGTAAGTGGCGCGCGAGCAAGGCATGGACCTGGTGCCCGGTTTGCGGGCAATCGGCGATCGGGTGCAACCAGTGGCAGGCCAGCAGGGTCCCGTCCACCGCCAGGCTGGCCACCGCGTGCTCCAGGGTGCGGCGCCAGTGCTCGGTATCCAGGTAGTAGCCCACTTCACTGAGCACGATCAGGTCGAACTGCCCCGGCGGCCAGTCGTCCGGCAGGTAACCGTGGAGCACACGGCAATGGGGCAGGGCGTGCAGGCGCTGGCGGGTAAGGTCGACGGCGGTGGCGCTGGCGTCCAGGCACAGCAAGTGCTCGCTGCGCTCGGCCAGGGCCAAGCTCAGTTCGCCATTGGCGCAGGCCGGCTCGAATACCCGGGGGTAGCGCTGCTGCCCCAGGCTGGCCAGGCACAGGTCGCGTTTGCGCTTTTCGTACCAGCGTTGGCGAAAGGCCCAAGGGTCTGGGCTGTCGTTAAACAGTTGCTCGAAGTAGTCGGCGGGTAGGCTCATAGAAAGATCAGCTCGAAGGGTTGTAACAGGCGCGCCAGCGCCGCGGGGGATAAAACAGGTGCCGCGCCGGTGGTGGCGTCCGGGCTCAGTTGGCTGGTATGCGCCGCGATGGCGTGGCGCTTAAGGGCCAGGCATTGCGGGTCGAGCATCAACTTGCGGGCGCGCAGCCAGGGCAAGCGACGGTCCTCTGGCTCGGCCCAGTGCCAGGCCCATACGGGAATTTCCATTAGCCGCGCATCGCACCGCCGGGCGGCCTCGGCACAGGCGCGACCTACCGCGTCATGGTCGCAATGGGCGTCGTGGCGCCAGGTGGTGAGCACCCGGTCGCCGGGGCGCAACAGGCCTTGCAGTTGTTCGGTCAATGCACCCTCCAGGGCCGGTACCTGCGTATCGGGCAAGCCCAGGCGGCGCCAATCGAGGCCGGGCAGGTGCAGGCCCAGCCGCTCCAGGGCATGGGCACTTTCCAAGGGCCGGGCCTGGCGCAGACGGCTGGCGGGCCAGGTCAGCGAGCACGGGTGGCTGCCTTCGCCATCGGTCACCGAAACCAGCAACAGCTGCTCTTCCTGGCCGGCAAAGCGGCTGAGCAAGCCGCCACACATCAGCACCTCGTCATCGGGGTGCGGTGCAACCACCACCAGCCGCCCGTCGTGCGGCAACAGCAGTTGTGCGGTGATGGTTGGCACCGCTTGCAAGGCGCGCGAGGCCTGCCATTGCGCCAGCGATGTGCCGGGGCCGCGGATCGGGTTGTCCCGGGCGTTGACGCCGCTCATAGGTTCCAGCTCACAGCGCTGGGGCGGGCCTGCTGGCGGCCCAATTCGGCAAGGTCACGCTCGGCGTGGCTTTGGCGAATGAACACTGGCAAGTCGGCGCTCAAACGGGCGAAGTGCGGGTTGCGGCAGAAGGGCGTCGCCCCCAGGGCCCGGCCGACGTGCCGCTGCACCTGCTCGACGGCGCTTTCGACCTGGGCGCGGGTGCGGCGCACGATGAGCTCGGCGTCGGCTTGCGGATGGGCGTCGATCCACGCCGCGCACTCGCGCAATGCGGCGCCGGCACCGCAAAGGGCGGCATCCACGGCGCCCAGGTGCGCCTCGGCGTGGGCATCGGGGGAACGCCCGCCACAGGCTTTACGCAGGTATTCGGCCAGGGCTTGCGCCGCGCCGTACCAGCACGCAGCAATCCCCGCACCGCCATGCCAGAAGCCGCGCCGTTGCAGGTACTCGCCACTGGCGCCAACAGGCTGGCCGATGGCCCCTTGCAGGGCGACGTTGACGCTGGCGGTGCCGGCCATGCCGCGGGCCTGCCAGTCCAGGCTGTGCATGCTCAAGGCCGGTTGGTCGAGGGAAACGGCCACCAGTTGCGGGCGGTCGTCCTGATCCCAAGCGGTGAGCAGCGCGTGGTCGATTTGCAAGGCTCCGGAGCACCAGGCCTTCACGCCTTCGAGCATCACCCTGTCGCCGTCCGCACCGACGATACGCACCCGGGCGCTGGGTGGCTCGGCGGCCCACACGCCCCAGATCCCGGGCTTATCCACTGCGCGAGCGTGCAATTCGGCGAGGATCGCCTTGGCGTCGGTGTGGCCTTCAAAGAGCTTGGCCAGGGCCAGGTCAGTGCCGCCGATCCGCGCCAGGGCCCGCCAACGGGCGAGCGTGTGGCCGCGCCCGGGCAAGGGCAAATCGGCGTGGCCGCAGTCGACGCAGCTCTGCATCATGCGCTGTAACGGGGTGTCGAGCTCCAGGGGCACGGGGCGCGAGGCGAACGCTTCGAGGGAGGCCTGGAGGCGTGGTTCGTCGTCGGCCTGTAGCGAGGTCATCGGTCAATCTCCTTAAGGGCGGGTTGCAGCGCGCGGCCGCTGATAACGCTATTGGGGTGTGCGTGCAGCACATCGAATTCGCTGAGGGGGCGGGCGGCGGCGTCGCGGGCTTTGACCAACAGCCATTGCTCGCTGCTGCCGGGCAGACCGGTGCGGTAGAGGCGCCATTGGCCGGTCAACTTGAGGCCATGCAGGGTGAAGCGCAGTTGGCCTTGGGCGTAGGCGGTGAAGGGGTCGCCCTCGGGCTGCCAAGTGCCACGGTCCCAGACGATCACATCGCCGGCGCCGTACTGTCCGGGGGCGATGCGGCCTTCGAAATCGGCATAGCCCAGGTCGTGGTCAGGCACCTGTACCGCTAGCCGGCGCACGGTGGGGTCCAGGGCGGGGCCCTTGGGGATCGCCCAACTCTTGAGCGTACCGCCCAGCTCCAGGCGCAAGTCGTAATGCAACTGGCGGGCGCCGTGTTTCTGGATGCAGTAACGCAGCCTTTGCGCGGGGGTAGACATGAAAGACCTCGATGATGGACACGGCTCTTAAGCTCTGTGAGACGTGGCCGTTAGCGGAGTTCAATCGGATTCGTAGCAAGCGAGCCTGCCTGCGCAAGGGGGCATAGCGGTCGTCAAAAAGTCCAGGCGCCGCATTGCTGGAACGGGCGCTGCGCACCCAGCGCCGGCGAGCCCGCTTGCTACAGCAGGTGAAGCAGAGGGGCAGGATTTTTTCTGAACTAGTGCCGTTGCCCATGCACCTAAATGTCGTGAGCCTAAATTGTGCACATTGTGTTGTTTTCTGACCTTTTGGAGGGACGACATGACCCACCCTGGAATTTCCCAGTTGGAGTTGCGGCAAATCATCGAGTCGGCTTTTTTGCCCCAGCGTTGTGTGTGCACGTCGCCGGATAACCGCTCGTTCACAGTGCAGTTTTATGCCGAGGACGGCCATAGCGTGGTGTTGACGGTGACGGGGATTGCCATTGATTCATTAACCAGCCAACAGGCGCTGGCCGCGTTGGTGGCGGATTTACGCATGGATTTGAGCCAGCGCTCGGGCGATGAGGCGGGTATGCCGCTGCGCAGTCTTTAGCGCTGCCCTGTGGGAGCTAAGCCTGCTCGCGATGGCGATCTCAAGACCGCCATCGCTGGCACGCCAGGCGTCTACGGCTCCAAGCACCGCTTGCGCCGCTGGCGCAACTCCACCACTTGCCCCGCCGCCGCTGGCTCTTCCAACAACGCCGCCAACACGTGCAACTGCCCGTTAAGCCATTTGATCGAACCTTGCGGGTTGCCAATGTCGAACGGCATCTTGCCGCTGGCAATCAGGGCCATCGCCAGTTGCCAGGCTTTGCTCTGGGCATCCATCTCAAGCCTCCTGTGCAACGGCGCTGCGTTCGCGCAGTTGCACGGCGCGCATGCGCGGCGATTGTTGGATGAGGCGCAAGTGGTCGATGGCTTCGGCGAACTTCAGGTCGGCCTTGCGCCGCAGCGCTTGGTAGTGGGCGAACGCCTCGGCGTCGAGCGTGGGCGCGTCCAGCAGGTCCAGGGCGCACTGGCTCAGGGCGTTGGCCTGGTGGAAGAGGCGGTGGTTCTGTTCCAGGGCAAAGGCCCGGCAGGTGGGGGTGGTGAACAGCGCGTCGTGGGCAAGCATTGCATCCTCCTTACCTTTTCAAGATCCCTTCGCGTGGCGGTGCCAGGGGCGCTTTGGGCGGTGAGTACCGGGCGTTCGGTGCCACGGTTAAAGCTGTGACTGCGGCGGCGCGGGGCGGACTGCAAAAATTAACCTGTGAAAATTGGTTCGGTTGGCGCGGAATTTTCACTCAGTTGAATCGATTATTTCGATTGTTCGCCGGGCCCTGGCGCCATCCGGGCCTTGGCCTGCTAACTGCATCGCCAGGTTCCGCCTGGTCGGCCAAGGGCAATTGCGCTGAACTTTTAACGTGCGCACCGGTTCGGAACTTAGGCGGCTCGGCCAGCGCCTGCATAACCCACCCAAAGCGTCTGCGGGCGTGAAGGAGCGATGTTCGATGGCTGAAGATCAAGCACGTTTTGAACCCTTGTCCCTGTCCGAGGCCTTGTTGCTGCCGCGCATCGCTATCGAAAACGTGATGCCCACCCTGGACGGCGGCCACTTCGCCGCCAAGGCCGTGGCCGGGCAGGAGGTGCAGGTGAGCGCCACGGTATTCGCCGACGGCCATGAACAATTGGCAGTGGTGGTGCGCTGGTGTGGGCCGGGCGCGGGGCCGTGGCAGGGCGCAGCCCTGACGGAGCTGGGCAATAACGCCTGGCAGGGTGGCTTTGCGGTCGGCGAGCCTGGGCTGTACGGCTTTTATATAGAAGCCTGGATCGACCGTTACCTGAGCTTTTGCCATGAGTTGGAAAAAAAAGCCTTCGCCGGGGTGGCCGTGGATCTGGAGCTGCAAGAGGGGCGCGAACACCTGCGCCTGGCCCGGGAACGCAGCAGCGGCGAGGTGGCCGAGCAGTTGGCCAGCGTGCACCAGCGGCTCGGGCAGTCACCTGCCGATGAGCAAGTGGCCCTGCTGCTGCAACCGGCCACCCAAGCCCTGATGGCCCAGGCCGATGTGCAGGCGTACCTGAGCCGTAGCCCGCATTTCGCCTTGGATGTAGAGCGTGAGCGGGCGCAGTTCGCCAGTTGGTATGAGCTGTTTCCCCGCTCCAGCACCGACGACGCCCGCCGCCACGGCACCTTCAACGACGTGCAGCAACGCTTGCCGATGATTCGTGATATGGGCTTCGATGTGCTGTATTTTCCGCCCATCCACCCCATCGGCCGCCTTCACCGCAAAGGCCCGAACAACGCCCTCACGGCCGGCCCCGACGACCCCGGCAGCCCTTACGCCATTGGCAGCGCCGAGGGCGGGCACGAGGCGATCCACCCGCAACTGGGCAGCCGCGAGGATTTTCGCCGGTTGGTGGCCGCTGCCGCCGAGCATGGCCTGGAAATCGCCCTGGATTTCGCCATCCAGTGCTCCCAGGACCACCCCTGGCTCACCGAGCACCCGGGCTGGTTCAACTGGCGCCCGGACGGCAGCATCCGCTACGCCGAGAACCCGCCGAAAAAGTACCAGGACATCGTCAACGTCGACTTCTACGCCGCCGACGCCGTTCCCGGCCTGTGGTTGGCCCTGCGCGACATTGTACTGGGCTGGGTGGCCGAAGGGGTCACGCTGTTTCGCGTCGACAACCCCCACACCAAGCCGCTGCCGTTCTGGCAATGGCTGATCGCCGATGTGCGCGCCCGCGAGCCGCAGGTGATCTTCCTCGCCGAGGCCTTCACCACACCGGCAATGATGGCGCGCCTGGGCAAGGTCGGTTATTCCCAGAGCTACACCTACTTCACCTGGCGCAACACCAAGGCCGAGTTGGCGGCGTACTTCGAAGAGCTCAACCAGTCGCCATGGCGCGAGTGCTACCGGCCGAACTTTTTCGTCAACACCCCGGACATCAACCCGTTTTTCCTGCATGACAGTGGCCGCGCCGGGTTTCTCATCCGCGCCGCGCTGGCAACCATGGGGTCGGGGCTGTGGGGCATGTACAGCGGTTTCGAGCTGTGCGAGGCGGCGCCGGTGCCGGGCAAGGAGGAATACCTGGACTCGGAGAAATATCAGATCCGCCCCCGCGACTACAGTGCGCCGGGCAACATCATCGCCGAGATCGCCCAGCTCAACCGTATCCGCCGCCAGCACCCGGCGCTGCACACGCACCTGGGCCTGGAGCTGTTCAACGCCTGGAACGAGCAGATCCTGTATTTCGGCAAGCGCAGCCCCGACGGCAGCCACTACGTGCTGGTGGCCGTCAGCCTCGACCCGCACAACGCCCAGGAGGCGCATTTCGAGCTGCCGCTGTGGCGCCTGGGCCTGCCCGACGACGCCCACACCCGGGGCGTGGACCTGATGAACGGCCACACCTGGACCTGGTATGGCAAGACCCAGTGGATGCGCATCGAACCCTGGCACCAGCCGTTCGGTATCTGGCGCCTGGAAACCCTTTAGCCCTTCGCCCTCGCACGCTTTTTTCCCCGACCAGCAGGAGTCTTTCATGGCCAGGAAACCCCGTTCGGCAGCCTTTATCAACGACCCGCTCTGGTACAAGGACGCGGTGATCTACCAGGTTCACGTCAAGTCTTACTTCGATTCCAACAACGACGGCATCGGCGACTTCCCCGGGTTGATCGCCAAGCTCGACTACATTGCCGACCTGGGGGTGAACACCATCTGGCTGTTGCCGTTCTACCCCTCGCCACGGCGCGACGACGGCTACGACATCGCCGAATACCGCGGCGTGCACAGCGACTACGGAACCATGGCCGACGCCCGGCGCTTTATCGCCGAAGCCCACAAACGCGGCTTGCGCGTCATCACCGAGCTGGTCATCAACCACACCAGCGACCAGCACCCCTGGTTCCAGCGTGCGCGCAAGGCCAAGCCCGGCTCCAAGGCCCGCGACTTCTACGTGTGGTCCGACACCGACGACAAATACGACGGTACGCGGATCATTTTCCTCGACACAGAAAAGTCCAACTGGACCTGGGACCCGGTGGCCGGCCAGTACTTCTGGCACCGTTTCTATTCCCACCAACCGGACCTCAATTTCGACAACCCCCAGGTGCTCAAAGCCGTGCTGTCGGTGATGCACTACTGGCTGGACATGGGCATCGACGGCCTGCGCCTGGACGCCATTCCGTACCTGATCGAGCGCGACGGCACCCACAACGAAAACCTGCCCGAGACCCACCAGGTGCTCAAGCGCATCCGCGCCGAGATCGACGCCCATTACCCCGACCGCATGCTGCTGGCCGAGGCCAACCAGTGGCCGGAGGACACCCAGTTGTACTTCGGCGACGTCCACGGCGCTGATGGCGACGAATGCCACATGGCCTTCCACTTCCCACTGATGCCGCGCATGTACATGGCCCTGGCCCAGGAAGACCGCTTCCCCATCACCGACATCCTGCGCCAGACCCCGGAGATCCCGGCCAATTGCCAATGGGCGATTTTTTTGCGCAACCACGATGAGCTGACCCTGGAAATGGTCACCGACAAGGAGCGCGACTACCTGTGGAACTTCTACGCCGCCGACCGTCGCGCGCGGATCAACCTGGGCATCCGCCGGCGCCTGGCACCGCTGATGGAGCGTGACCGCCGGCGCATCGAGTTGCTCAACAGCCTGCTGCTGTCGATGCCCGGCACGCCGACTCTGTATTACGGCGATGAAATCGGCATGGGCGACAACATCTACCTGGGCGACCGCGACGGCGTGCGCACGCCGATGCAATGGTCCATCGACCGCAACGGCGGGTTCTCCCGCGCCGACCCGGCCAGCCTGGTGTTGCCGCCGATCATGGACCCGCTCTACGGCTATGCCTCGGTCAACGTCGAGACCCAGGCCGGCGACCCCCATTCGTTGCTCAACTGGACCCGCCGCCTGTTGGCCGTGCGCAAGCAGCAAAAGGCCTTTGGCCGGGGCAGCCTGCACATGCTTTCGCCGAGCAACCGGCGCATCCTCGCCTACACCCGCGAGTACACCGCGCCCGACGGCCACCACGAACTGATCCTGTGCGTGGCCAACGTCTCGCGCACGGCCCAGGCCGCCGAACTGGAACTGTCCGCCTACGCCGGGCGGGTGCCGGTGGAAATGATGGGGGGCAACGCCTTTCCGCCCATCGGCCAGTTGCCGTTCCTGTTGACCCTGGCGCCTTACGGCTTCTATTGGTTCCTGCTCGCCGACCAGTCACGCATGCCCAGTTGGCACGTGGAGCCGGCGCAAAGCCTGCCGGAGTTGCTGACCCTGGTGCTGAAAAAGCGCCTGGAGGAACTCCTCGACGCCCCGGCCCGCGACACCCTGGAGCAACAGGTGCTGCCCCAATGGTTGGCCAACCGGCGCTGGTTCGCCGGCAAGGACAGCGCGGTAGGCGCGGTGCGCATTGCCTACGGCGTGCGCTTCGGCGACCCGCACCACCCGGTGCTGCTCAGCGAAATCGAAGTGGGCGATGCCCGCTATCAACTGCCGTTCGGTTTGTTGGCCGAAGACCGGATCAACAGCGCCTTGCCCCAGCAACTGGCCTTGAGCCGGGTACGCCGTGGCCCGCAAGTGGGGCTGATTACCGATGCCTTTGCCCTGGACACCTTTGTTTTGGCGGTGATCCAAGCGTTGCAGGCGCGCACCGTGCTGACCCCCCAAGGCGCCGGGCAGATTGCGTTCGAGCCGGGGCCGGGGCTGGCTGAACTGGGCCTGGATGGCGAGGCCTCGGTGCGCTACCTCTCGGCGCAGCAGTCCAACAGCTCGGTGGTGGTGGGTGAATGCCTGGTGCTCAAACTGATCCGCCAGGTCAGCGCCGGGGTACATCCGGAGCTGGAGATGAGTGCGTTCCTCACGGCAGCAGGCTTTGCCCATATCTCGCCGCTGCTGGGCTCGGTGGTGCGCCGCGATGACCAGGGCCAGGAGCACTTGCTGATGATCGCCCAGGGTTACCTGAGCAATCAGGGCGACGCCTGGACCTGGACCCAGAACAACCTGGAGCGGGCGATCCGCGATGAGTTGGCCGACGCGGTGTCCGAGCACGAACAGCACTTCAACGCCTTGGGCGAACTGGCCGACTTTGCCGCGATGTTCGGCCAGCGCCTGGGGCAGATGCACAGCGTACTGGCGGCGCCCAGCGACAACCCGGACTTCACCGCCCGGCCCTTGAGCGCCAAGGACACCCAGGCCCTGGCCACTCAAGTGCGCCAGCAACTGGAACAGGCCTTGGACCTGCTGGAACAGCACCGCGACAGCCTGGAGGCGGCGGACCAAGCACGGGTCACGCGCCTGCTCAAGGGGCGCAAGGCGGCGTTGGCGCGCATCGACACACTGGCCCGGGCGGTCAAGGGCGGCCTCAGCCTGCGGGTGCACGGCGACCTGCACCTGGGGCAGGTCCTGGTGATTCACGGCGATGCCTACCTGATCGACTTCGAGGGCGAGCCAGCACGGCCACTGGCCGAACGCCGGGCGCGGCACAGCCCGTACAAGGACGTCAGCGGGGTGCTGCGTTCCTTCGACTACGCCGCGGCCATGGCCCTGAACAGTGTGCAGGGCGTGGATGCCTCACCGGCTGCCGAGACTGCCCGTGAGCGGGTGGCGCAGCGTTACCTCAAAGACTCGCAACAGGCCTTCCTCGACGCCTACCGCCTCGCTACCCAGGACCTGGCCCATGGCTGGGAAGCGGCAGGCGAAGACGCGGCCCTGGCCCTGTTCACCCTGGAAAAAGCCGCCTACGAAGTCACCTATGAAGCCCGCAACCGCCCCGACTGGCTCAGCGTTCCCCTGCGGGGGTTGGCCGCGTTGCTCTAAGTTTGGGCTGCCCGACACACCGCCATCGCGAGCAGGGCTCGCTCCCACGGGTTCTGCTGTGGCCAGTCCGCTGCCTTCCCTGTGGGAGCGGGCCTTGCCCGCGATGAGGCCAGTCCAGGCAATGCAGCTATCGCGGCTGGAATGCTGCCATCGCGAGCAGGGCTCGCTCCCACGGGTTCTGCTGTGGCCAGTCCGCTTCCACGTCTGGTGTGGCCGGCCCGCTGCTCCTGCAGGGGAGGGGGTATTGGGGGCAGCGGTTACTCAAACGGCGATCAACAGGTTCACCGGCATCTGCGTTAGCACCTGGCTGACCGGCAAAAGCTCGCCTTGGGCTATTAGGCGGGTGGCCCACAAGCCTTTCCAGCGCGAGTCCCGCAGGGCGGGCGGTAGGTGGATGCAGGTTTCGCCCCAACTCGCCGGCGGGATGTGGGGCTGATCGCCTAGCCACCCGGCCACCCAGCGTGGCACCACCACCAACGCCCATTGCCCTTGCCAGTGGCGGGCGAAGGCGACGATGTGTTCGGCGCGGGGGCCTTGCACCCTGAGAGGTTGGTAGTCGCCACGACGAAACAGTTCGCTGTAGTGCCGGCGCACACCCAGGCTTTGGGCGATCAGGGCCTGTTTGATGCCCCCGTCGCGCCAGTCGCGCAGCAGGGTGGTGATGTCCGCTGGCTGGGCGCTGGCCTGGCGACGCAGGGCGAAGTCCACTGGGCGGCGGTTGTCCGGGTCCACCAGGGAGAAATCCCAGCGCTCGTTACCCTGGTACAGGTCGGGCACGCCGGGGCAGGTGTTGCGCAACAGCACCTGGGCCAGGCCATTGACGGCCCCGGCCGGGGCGATGGTCTCAACGGCGCGGGCCAGCGCCTGGCGCAGCGGCGCGCCTTGGGGGCTGTGGAGCAGGGCATCGAGAAAGTCCTGGCAGGCCTGTTCATAGTCGGGGTTGGGGGCGTTCCAACTGCTGTGCAGTTTGGCTTCGCGCAGGGCCTTGATCTGCCATTGGCCGAGGCGCTCGCGGTAAGCGGCCACGGCGCGGGTGTCGGCCAGGTCCAGCTGCAGCGGCCAACTGCCCAGCAGCGTCTGGTAAAGCATCAGCTCATCGCCGGGCGCCGGGCCCAGTTCCGTGCGCAGGGGCGCGGCCAGCGTGCGCCAGTGGGCCAGTTGCTCGGCGTACCAGTCGCTGCGTTCACTGAGCACCGCCAAGCGGGCGCGGGTGTCTTCGCCGCGCTTGTGGTCGTGGGTGGCGCTGGTGAGCAGGCTGTCGGGGAACTGGTGCAGGCGCTGCTGGCAGGCCTGGTGAAAATCCTCAATCGAGGCGCTGAAGCGCTCGCTGGTGAAGCCCACGTCATTGCGCGACAGCAGCACCGCCGAGCGATAGAACGCGGTGTCTTCCACCGCCTTGGCGGCGGTGGGCGCGGTCAGTTGGGCAAACCGCACGCAGGCATGGCGCAGCAGCTTGCGCGAGCGGCCGGCCGGGCGCTCGCGCCAGGGCTGGCCGCCGAGCCAGTGCTCCAGGTAATCGAGCACCGGCCAGTCGCCTTCGCCGAGGGTCTGGCGCGCACCGTCCAGGGCCTGCTGGAAGAAACGTTGATCCTGGGCGCTACGGCCACGGGCGCTGACGTAGGGGCGGTACACGGTGTAATGCACGATCAGCGCCTGCAACGCCCGGCGGATCGCGCCCAGGGTCAGGTCGCGGCTCATCAGGTCGTCCCGGGCCACTTGCAGCAGGGCTTGGGCCACGCTCTCGAAGTCGCCGCCGAGGCTGCCATTGAGCACCTGTTGGCGGGCCAGTTGCACTTCTTCGGCAAAATCCGCCGCTCGCCCGCTGTGCTCGCTCCAGAGGCGGGCCAGGGGTTCGGCGCCCGCCGGGTGGTGTTGCAGCAGCGATAACTGGTTCATGAACTCATAACCGGTGGTGCCATCCACGCACCAATCCGCGGGTAGTTGTTCGTGGTCGCCAAGGATTTTTTCCACGTAGATCGGCACATGCCGCCCTGGCACCAGGGCATCGACGCGTCGGCGCAGTTTGCGGCAGTACCCGCGGGGGTCAGCGAGGCCGTCGATGTGGTCGATGCGCAGGCCATCGATCAAGCCTTCGCCGAGCAACTGGAACAGCTTGGCGTGGGTGGCCTCGAACACCGCCGGGCGCTCCACCCGCAGGCCGCCCAGTTCGTTGATGTCGAAAAACCGCCGCCAGTTGATGTCATCGGCGGCGGTGCGCCAACTGGCGAGGCGATAGTGCTGGCGTTCGAGCACGCGGTGCAGGCGCGCAAAGCCCTCGGGGGTGCGCGAATCGAAGCGTTGCAGGTGGCCGAGGATCGCCTCGGCGGCCGCCGGTGCGTGGGCGGCGTGGGCCAGTTCCTCGCGCAGTTGCGCGGCGCGGGCGTGGGCGTCGGGGTGCCCGGCCAGTGCCGCGAAAGCCTCGCCCAGGTGCGCCAGGGTGGCGGGTAACAGGGTGGGGTAGTCGTCGGGGCAGATGGGGAAGCGGTGCTGGTAATGGCTGACATAGAAACCGCCATTGGCGGGGTCGAAGCGCAGCACCACGTCCCCTTGCTGCAAGGCCGCACCGTAGTCGCTGCCCAGGAAGGGCACGAGCAATTGGCCGGAGAGCAAGGGGTCGGGGGAGTGCCACTGGATATCGAAGAATTCACTGTAGGGGCTGCGCCGGCCCCACTCCAGCAGGTCGAGCCACCAGGGGTTATCGGCACCGCCGACCGCCATGTGGTTGGAGACGATGTCCAGCACCAGGCCCATTTCATGCTCGCGCAGGGCGGCAACGAGGCGGCGCAACGCCGCTTCGCCCCCCAGGCGCGGATCGACCCGGGTCGGGTCGACCACGTCGTAGCCGTGCATGGACCCGGCCCTGGCGCTGAGCAAGGGTGAGGCATACACATGGCTGATGCCCAGGTCGGCGAAGTAGGGCACCAGCGCGGTGGCGTCGTCGAGTTGGAAGCCTTCATGAAATTGCAGGCGCACGGTGGCGCGCAGGGGCGTGTTCACCAGGTGGGGTCCTCCGGTAGCGGGGCGGCAAGGGTGGCGATGGCGCTGTGGGCGGGCAACTGCGCCAAGGGCGGTTGCGCGGTGCTGTGGGCCAGCACTCGGGCATGGGGGGCGCTGCGTCGGGTGACCGGCGCCACGCCCAGGTTAAGGTCGATTTGCAGCACGCTGCCGTCCCCCAGGCGCCAGCGCGCACTGACCGCGCCTGTGCCCAGTACCACCGCGCCCAGGGCCTGGGTGCCCGGCAGGTGCGGGGTCAGGTGCTGTTGGCGCACCTTGAGCAGGTGGTGGTGCCAGGCCAGCATGGCCTGTTGTTCGGCGCTGGCCGGCGCGCCGGGGCGCGACGCCTCGAACGTGGCACGGGCGTTGGGGTCGGGAATGGCGGCGCGGCGCTGGGGGTCGGCAAAGGCCGGGAACCCGGCGAACTCATTGCGCCGGCCGTCACGCACGGCGTCGGCCAGTTGCGCGTGGTGGTCGGTGAAAAACAGGAAGGGTTCGCTGGCGGCCCATTCATCGCCCATGAACAGCAAAGGGATCATCGGCGAGAGCAGCAGCAACAGGGTCGCCGCCCGCAATGCCGGTGGCGGGCACAGCTGTGAGAGGCGCTCGCCGAGGGCGCGGTTGCCGACCTGGTCGTGGTTCTGCAAGAACAGTACGAAGGCGCTGGGGGGCAGGTGCCCACTGGGTTCGCCCCGGGGCCGACCGTGGCGGTCGGGCTGGCCCTGGAAGGCGAAACCCTGGCTCAGGCAACGGGCCAGGTGTTCGGTGGGCCGTTCGGCAAAGTCGGCGTAGTAGGCCTCGGTTTCCCCGGTGAGCAGCACATGCAGGGCGTTGTGGCCATCGTCGTTCCATTGGCCGTCGAAGCTCAACGCTTGCAAGGTCGGGTCAAGCAGGCTGGCCTGGTTGAATTCGTTTTCCAGGGTCAGCCACACCTGGCGCGCCGGGTCCAGGTGCTGGCGTACCTCGCGCGCCAAGTCGTGCAGGAAAGTGCTGTCGTCGATGGCATGCACCGCGTCCAGGCGCAGGCCGTCGAAGCGGTAGTCCTGCAGCCACATGCGCGCGTTATCGATGAAAAACTCGCGCACCGGGCCTTGCCGGTAGTCGATGGCCGCGCCCCAAGGGGTGTG
Source organism: Pseudomonas sp. MF08875 (assembly GCF_059862525.1). NCBI lineage: Bacteria > Pseudomonadati > Pseudomonadota > Gammaproteobacteria > Pseudomonadales > Pseudomonadaceae > Pseudomonas > Pseudomonas sp. MF08875. Next base: position 35,918 of record NZ_JCBCUW010000008.1, on the reverse strand, counting down.
TTTGTCCTCGCGGAAAAACGCCTTGGCGTACTGGCCCAGGTAATTACCGTCGGGGCCGAAGTGGTTGTAGACCACATCCAGCAGCACCATCAGGCCATGGCCGTGGGCGGCGTCGATCAGGGCCTTGAGGTCGTCGGGGCTGCCGTAGGCGGCGTGGGGCGCGTAGAGCAGCACGCCGTCGTAGCCCCAATTGCGGGTGCCGGGAAATTGCGCCAAAGGCATCAGCTCAATAGCGGTCACGCCCAACGCGGCCAGGCGCGGCAGGTGTTCCACCACCGCGCCATAGCCACCGAGGGCGCCGACATGCAGCTCGTAGATCACCGCTTCATGCCAGGGCCGCCCGCGCCACTGCGGGTGCTGCCAGCGGTAGGCGTCAGGGTCGATTACCAGGCTGTAGCCGTGTACATCCGTGGCCTGGGCGCGGGCGGCAGGGTCAGGCACGGGGTGTTGCTCGTCGATCACAAAGCGGTAGCGGCTGCCCACACCCCAAGGTGCGTCCAGCTCATACCAGCCGTGGGCTGCGGGCAGCATCGGCAAGCGTTCGCCGCTGTCGCGTTGCAGGCTGACACTGCGGGCGTCGGGGGCCCAGAGGGCAAAACGGGTGTGGGTCGGGCTCAAGGGCCAGGCGCCATGGCGCGGGCCCTGGGGTGACCTTGATGGCATGGGTCGATACCTCCAGGTCGCAAGGGGCGGGGCGCTTGCCCCGTACCTTTAACCTGACCCGGAGGCTTTTCAGAAGTTTCGAGTTTTTCGGGCGGCCTAACCCTAGGCAAGGCCTGCGGGGGGTGTGTTGGCAACGCAGCGTAAGCAAAACCCCAGGCAAGGGTGCCTACACCCTACGACCCACCCAGCCTTACACCCAAAGTGGCGCCCCCGGTCTTACGCCGCTGTGGCCGCTCCACCCGCGCCAGGCCAAAGTAGCGGCCTTTCGCCGCCAAGGCAGCATGGGAGCCCCCTGCGGCCCTTCTGATAATTGCCTCCGACAACTCGTCCCCCGTTTGCGGAGCGCGCCATGTACAACAATAAGAAATTGCGGCACCCCATCTTGCCGGTGTTTATCGCCAGCCTGTCCACCCTGGGCCTGAGTTCGGCGGCGCACGCCGAAATCATGCTGTACGACAAAGACCAGACCACGTTTTCCACCGACGGCTACATCAACGCCTTTTACGTCAACAGCGACGTGGACCGCGCCGGCGAGCAGTACGACCGCCGTCAGTCACGGGTAAAAATGGGCTTTTTGCCCAACTACCTGGGCTTCAACATGGGCAAGCAGGTCGATGACCTCAAGCTCGGCGCACGGGCGTCTTTCTGGGTGACCATCAACGACAGCGAAACCAACGGCACCGACACCGCCATCGACGTGCGCCAGTTCTACGGCACCGTGGCCAATCCCGAATGGGGCGAGGTATTGATCGGTAAAGACTTTGGCCTGTTCGCCCGCTCCAACATCCTGCTCGACGAAATGCTCGCCGGCTACGGCCAGGTCAGCGACAGCCTGGGCCTGGTGGACGGCGGCGGGGTGTCGTTCGGCAACATCGGCACCGGTTACCCGTACCCGTTCCCCACCTCGCAAATCACCTACCGCACGCCAGTGATGCAAGGCCTGCGCGTGGCCGTGGGCATCATGGACCCGGTGGACACCAACGACGACAGCGCCCTGGGCAAGGCCTACCAGGAAAACCCGCGCACCGAGAGCGAGATCACGTACCAGTTCGACCTCGGCGGGGCGAAGATCTACAGCTGGCTCAACGGCAGCTACCAGACCTCTGACAACACCGACCCGAGCGTGCAGTCGGTCACCTCCAAAGGCGTCGGCTACGGCGTGCAGGCGAAAATGGGCGGCTTGTCCTTGACCGGTTCGGGGTTCCAGGCCAAGGGCATCAACCCGTTCTATACCAACAACGCTGGCGAGGCGACGCTGCGCGAGGTGGACAGCGACGGCTACCTGCTGCAAGGCTCGTACAAACTGGGCAAGAACCGCTTGGCGCTGTCTTACGGCAAGACCAAGGATGACGGCAACGGCGTGGTCGGCACCGGCGCCGACTACGAAACCCGCGGCATCGCGCTGTTCCACGAGATCAACGCCAACCTGCAACTGGTCGCCGAATACAACCAGTTTGAAATCAACGGCCACGACAACGACCTGCAAAACGAAGACACCGACACCTTCGCCGTAGGTGCCGTGCTGACCTGGTAAGCGCAACTGAACCGGCCCCGCCGTGCGCATCGCGGCGGGGCCGGTTTTTTTGTAGTGGAGGGGAAGCCACAAGCCACAAACTTGTAGCTCGCAGCTGTGCCCCCCTATATCGAGTAGTGGCGCAGTTCGCGCGCAATGACCATGCGCTGGATTTCGCTGGAGCCCTCGTAGATTTGGGTGATGCGGGCGTCGCGGTAGTAGCGCTCTACGGGGTAGTCCTCCAGGTAACCGTAGCCGCCGTGGATCTGCATCGCCGATGAGCAGACTTTTTCCGCCATTTCCGAGGCGAACAGTTTGGCTTGGGAGGCCTCGGACAGGCACGGCTGGCCGGCGCTGCGCAGGCGTGCGGCATGGAGGATCAGCAAGCGGGCGGCGTTGAGGCGGGTGTGCATGTCGGCCAATAGGTTGGCGATGCTCTGGTGTTCGATGATGGCTTTGTCGAACTGCACCCGTTGGCGCGAATAGGCCAGCGCGGCTTCAAAGGCTGCGCGGGCGATGCCCAGGGCCTGGGCGGCGATGCCGATGCGCCCGCCTTCAAGGTTGGACAGGGCAATGGCCAGGCCTTTGCCCCGTTCGCCCAGCAGGTTGGCTTCGGGGAGGGTGCAGTTGCTAAGAGTCACGGCGCAGGTGTCGGAGGCGCGGATGCCCATTTTGTGTTCGGTGCGGTCGACGATGAAGCCCGGGGTGTCGGTGGGCACGAGGAAGGCCGAGAGGCCTTTTTTACCCAACTCTGGGTCGGTGACGGCAAAGACGATGGCCAGTTTGGCGCGCTTGCCGTTGCTGACAAACTGCTTGGCGCCGTTGATGACCCACTGGCCGTCACGCAGTTCGGCGCGGGTGCGCAGGTTGTGGGCTTCGGAACCGGCCTGGGGCTCGGTGAGGCAGAAGCAGCCGATGGTCTGGCCGCTGGCCAGGCCGGGCAGCCAGGCTTCTTTCTGGGCTTGGCTGCCGTAGTTGAGCACCGGCCCGCAACCCACCGAGTTATGGATGCTCATCAGCGCTCCGGTGGCGCCATCACCGGCGGAGATTTCCTCCACCGCCAGGGCGTACGCCACGTAGTCAACGTAGGTGCCACCCCATTCCTCGGGCACCACCATGCCCAAAAGGCCCAGTTCGCCCATCTTCGCCACCAGGGCGTCATCGATCCACCCGGCCTTTTCCCAGGCCTGGGCATGGGGGGCGATTTCACCGCGGGCAAAGTCGCGGGCCATGTCGCGGATCATCACTTGTTCTTCGCTCAATTCCAGGTCGTGCATGGCTCAGCTCCCTCGTTGGTCAAAACCATGGAAGAACGCCGCCACCCGCTGGCCATCGAGGCCTTGCAAGGTGGGCGGGTTCCAGCGTGGGCGCTTGTCTTTGTCGATCAGCAGGGCGCGCACGCCTTCGATCAGGTCGCCGCGCTCGAACCATTGGCGGTCCAGGTGCAGTTCCAGGGCAAAGCAGTCTTCCAGGCTCAAATGGCGGCCACGACGCAGCATTTCCAGGGTCACGGCCATGGCCAGTGGCGAGCGGCTTTCCAGCAGGGTGGCGGTGGCCAGGGCCCACTCGTGGCTGTCGCCGACGGTGACGGCGCGCAGTTGCTCGACGATGGCGGGCATGTCGGGCAGGGCGAAGAAGTGGTCGATGGCGGTACGCAGCGCCAGCAGAGGCGCGTCGGGCAGGGTTTGCACCGCCAGGGTGGCGAGCAGGCCTTGCAGGTCTTTGAGGGGGTTGGCGTGCCAGATCAGGCTGTCGAGGCAGCCATCCAGCAGTTCCAGTTGGCTGCTTTGCAGGTACCAGTCAGCCAAACCGCAATACAAGGCGTCGGCGGCGCGGATCTGCACGCCGCTGACGCCCAGGTAAACACCCAGTTCACCGGGAATGCGCGGCAGGAAGTAGCTGCCGCCCACATCCGGGAAGTAGCCGATGGCCACTTCCGGCATCGCCAGGCGGCTGCGCTCGGTCACCACCCGCAGATCGGCGCCTTGCACCAAGCCCATACCGCCGCCCAGGACGAAACCGTCCATCAGGGCCAGGATGGGTTTGCAGTAGTGGTGGATCGCCAGGTCGAGGGCGTATTCCTCGACGAAAAAGTCTTCGTGCAGGGTGTCGCCCGCCTTGAAGCTGTCATACAGCGAACGGATATCGCCGCCGGCGCAAAAGGCCTTTTCGCCGGCGCCGCGCAGCACCACCGCGTACACGGCCGGGTCGTGGGCCCAGGCGTCGAGTTGGCGGTGCAGGCTGCGCACCATGTCCAGGGTGATGGCATTGAGGCCGGCGGGGCGGTTGAGGGTCAGGTGACCGATATGGTTGCGCACCTGCGCCAGTACCTGGGGTTGGGGGGTGTCCAGGGCTTCCCGGACCTGGGACGGAACCTCAGCAGTCATCACTAACTCCCTGCTTTTATTGTTTTTTATAGAAGTGTTCGCGGGCGAACGATCCCGGATCGTAACAGTGCAAATTTGCCTTGTACAACCGTGATAAGTGCAGGTCAGCTGTGCATTTTTGCAGGGTGAGCGGCGTTCAGAGGCGCTTGGCCAGCACCTCGCCGACGCTGCGCCGGCGGGCATGGCGCTCGCTGGCGTGGATCAGTTGCTCCAGGTCTTCGGGGGTGACGTCGAAGAATTCCTGCATGTCCTGCAGGGCGTTGTGCAGGTCGGCGGCGGTGATGGCGGCCGGGTCCACGGGCGCATGGTCGGCAGGCACCATGGCCACCGGTTCAGCGTGGCTTTTGGGATAGCGCACCCGCGTCAGGTTGTTGTAGGCCAGGGCGCTGAGCACCATGCACAGGGCACCAAGCATCACCGGGCCGAGGGCCAGCCAATCGAGGGCGACGGTGGCGGGGTCGGCCACCACCATAATCAGGCTCAGGGCACCGGCCGGCGGATGCAGGCAGCGCAGGGCACACATCAGCAGCAGCGCCAAGCCCGCGGCGAGGCAAGCGCTGCCCAGGCTGCGGCCCAACGCATGAGCAACCAACAACGCCACCACGCCGGCGCAGGCGTAGCCGCCCAGAATCGCCCAGGGCTGGGCCAACGCGCCGGACGACACGGCGAACAGCAGCACCGCCGAGGCGCCCAAGGGGCCGATCAGGTGCAGCGCCACGTCTGGGCCAAACACCTGGGCACAGGCCCAGACGCTGAACAGCGTACCCAAGGCCATGCCGATGGCGGCGCGGGTCCATTCGGTGGGGCGGGTGTTGAGGGCAGCGGGGAACCAACGAGCGAGCATGGCGAGGACGATCCGGTACACGGGGCAGGGCAAAAAAAGGGTTGCCAGGCAAACCGGGCAACCCTTGGGAAATGTTCCAACTATTGGGGGAGGAACGGCGCGCAGTGTGCCAATCTGCCGCACCTGTGACTAATTCATATTAATGCTGCTTAAGTGCAGTTTTTTTGCATTTGCGCCGTCGCTTCAACGGTAGACCGGCAGCGGCGGGGCGACTTGCTTGCCCAGCACTCGCTCGCGGCTCTCACTGCTCAGCAGCGCGCGCTCGAGGTTTTCGCGCAGTTCGGTACGTTCGCCCAAGGGCCCTTTGAGCGCCACCAGGGCGTCGCGCAGGGCACGCAGGCGCTGCAACTGTGGCAGGGGCACGCTGAGTTCCGTGTAGCCGTCCGCCAGCGCGGGCCGGTCCAAGGTCAGGGGAGAGGGATTTGCACAGCGATCGAGGAACAGTTCTTCAGACATTGGAGCGCCTACGTTTGACTGAGAAGGAACGGGCGGCAGACGGTATTCACAAAAAAGGCAACCTGGTTTTTTGTAAGTCGCTTTTGCCGGCCAATTATGGGCCGGTGAACAGCCACTCATAGATGGCAGTTACCGATATCCTCGTAAGATTTTTCTCTGAAGGATTAACCGCGTGGGAAACCTGCAAACTGTCTGGAATCACCGTCTGACAGGCATTTGGCGCGGCCCATAAAGTGTTGAAAAACGAATATGGATCAATACTTTGTTTACATAATCTGAAATGCTTACGGGTTCATTTACAGAGGCCGGGACCACGTATCACGGCCGCGCATTTTTCATTTAAGGCCTGCTCCGCTTGACTGACTTACTTCAACCCCACTGCCTCCCTGCCGGTGCCCACGAAGCCAACCCGCTGACGCTGTACCTGGCGCGCCTGGCGCCCTCGAGCCAACTGACCATGCGTTACGTGCTGCAAGACGCCGCTGATCGCTTGGGTTTTGATGAACTCAATATCGACGAAATCCCCTGGCACCAGTTGCAACCGGCGGATGTGGTCGCCCTGGTGGCGGCGCTGCGCGAGGACGGCTATGCGCCCAACACCTCGTCGCTGTACGTCAACGCCGTGCGCGGGGTGATGAACGAAGCCTGGCGCCTGAGCCTGATAAGCCAGGACCACCTGCTCAAGATGCGTTCGGTCAAGGCCATGGGTGGTACGCGCCTGGCCCAGGGGCGCAACCTCAAGCGCAGCCTGATCCAGGAACTGATGGCCGTGTGCGCCGCCGACCCGCGCCCCCAGGGCCTGCGCGATGCAGCGGTGATCGCGATCCTGTATGGCTCGGGCATGCGCAAGTCCGAATCGGTGAACCTGGAACTGGGCCAGCTCGATTTCAGCGAACGCAGCCTGCGGGTCACCGCCAAGGGCAACAAGCAACTGGTCAAGTACGCGCCCACCTGGGCCTTCGCCAAACTGACGGCGTGGCTGGAGTTTCGCCGCTCCCAACTGCCCGAGGGCCAGGCCGACGACCCCTTCCTGTTCAACCGTATCCGCCGGGGCAGCCACATCACCCGCGAGCGCATCACCAAACACGCGATCTACTACATCGCCCGCCAGCGCGGCGCCCAGGTGGGGGTGAAGATCATGCCCCACGACTTTCGCCGCTCGTTCATCACCCGGGTGATCGAGGAGCATGACCTGTCCATCGCGCAAAAACTGGCGCACCACACCAACATCCAGACCACCGCCAACTACGACGTGCGCGACGATAACGAACGGCGCCGGGCCATCGACCGTTTTGATCTGTAGGGTCCGCAACCGGGGATAGGCATGGACAGAGGCGAGCCGCCGTCCCTATGCTGGCGCGACTTTATAAAAACAATCAAAACGCCATGACTCGCATTTCTCTGCTTCACGGGCTCGGCCATTGGCTGGCCCGCCCCCATCGCAGCCTGGTAGCGCGCTACACCTTGCTCTCGGTACTGGTGATTAGCATCGCCCTGGTGACCCTGGCGGTGCTCTATGAACAACTGGCCAAGGACTTGCTCAACCGCTTGACCGGCGAGCGTCTCGACGCCCAGGCATTGTCCACGGCCAACCGCTTGTCGTCGTTCCTCGACGACCGCTTCTACCAGCTCTCGGCCTTGTCCAACCACCCGAACATGCCGGGTTTTATCGCCACGCCATCGGGCTCGGGCAGTGATGTGGAGTCGCTGCTCAAACTCGAAGCGGACTCCCCATTCCTCTACGGCGTGCTGTTTTTCGACGAGCATGACCGTTTGCTCAACGTACTGCCGGGGCAAGCGGCCTCCGGCGAGCCGTACTGGACGCGGCGCGACTGGTCGATCAGCGGCCTGCCGGTGGCGCGGGTCGGCGATGTCGAAGTGATCGGGCCCTTGCTGGCCGGCCCGGGGCGCTCCGGTGGCTTTCTGATCCGCAAGACCATCCGCAACGGCCGTACCGACCACCGCGTGCGCATTGCCTTGCACCTGCGCCTGGCCTCGCTGACCGAGTTGCTGGTGAGCGCCGGCATGAGCGGTGTGGTGGCACCCCTGCTGCGGGTGCCGGGCGGGGCGTTCATCGACCCCACCGGGCGCCAGGTGCAAGCGCCGAAGCAGTGGCGCGACGGCCCGCAGATCATTGCGGGCTGGCAACTGGTGTTCAGCGTGCAACCGGGGGCCATCCTCAAACCGCTGAACGATGCGCGCTGGTGGCTGTATTGGGTGGCGGCGGGCTTTATCGCCTTCATTGTGGTGGTGTTCTTTACCCTGTCGCGGCAGTTGCGCGCACGGGTCAGCACCCTGTTGCAGGGCGCCCAGCAGTTGTCCATGGGGGACCTGAGCTACCGCCTCGCCGAGCAACCGCGGGACGATGAAATCAGCCATGTGGCGCGGGCCTTCAATGTGATGGCCGAGCGCCTGGCCGATGTGCTGGACCGCACCGTGCGCACGGAAAACCTCGCGGTGCTCGGCACCTTCGCCACCGGCGTGGCCCATGAAGTGCGTAACCCCTTGGCCACCATGAAAACCACCGTACAAGCCTTGCTACGCCGCGAGGAAGAACCGGAGCGGCGCCACTTGCTGACGGATTTGGGCAAGGAAATCGACCGTTTGAGCCACGTCACCAGCGACCTGCTGGAATATGGCCGGCCACACCCGGCCCAGCCCCGGGCTGTTGCGGTTGAACCCCTGTTCGAGCAGGTGGCGCGGCGGGTGGCGGCCGACATGCAGGCCCGCGGCGTGACCCTGCACTGTCGCGCCGAGGCGGGCCTTGAGCTGTATGTGGACCCAGACCAAGTCCAGCAGATTTTGCTCAACCTGTGCCTCAACGCCTTGCAGGCCAGCCAGCCCGGCGACGGCGTGCAATTGCACGCCCAGGCGCGGGGCGAGCGGGTGCGGGTCACGGTGATCGACCAGGGCTGCGGCATCCCGGCGGGCGACTTGCAACAGATCCGCCAACCGTTTTTCACTTCCAAGGCGCGCGGCACCGGGCTGGGGCTGAGCATCTGCCAGCAACTACTGGAGGCCAACGGTGCGCCCATGGACATTATCAGCACACTGGGCGCGGGCACTGCGGTGACCCTGGATTTCTGCGCCCCACCTGGGAAAGAGGCGAAGTGACCCCCCGATGTCTGACATTCACGTACTAATCGTCGACGACGAAGAAGCGCTGGTGCGCTCCTTGAGCTACGCCCTGCGCGCCGAAGGTATGCGCATCAGTGCCGCCAACAGCGGCGAGGCGGCCCTGGAGTTGCTCAGCGGCGAGCACACTGATATCGATATCGTCCTGCTGGACTTGGGCCTGCCGGGCATCGATGGCATCGCCACCCTCGAAGGCCTGCGCCAACGCCACGCGCACCTGCCGGTCATCATGATCTCGGCCCATGGCGATACCCGCGCTGCCGTGCAAGCGGTGAAAAGCGGCGCCACCGATTACCTGACCAAACCTTTCGAGCTCGATGAGCTGCTGGCGGTGATCGCCACCACCCTGGCCCTGGTGCACGTGCCAGCAGCCCCCGGGCAGGGCGAAGCCAGCGCTGAACTGGCCGCCGGCCTGCTCGGCCACAGCCCGGCGATGCGCGCGCTCCATGAGGCGGTGCAGCGCATCGCGCGCAGTTCGGCCACGCGCATCCTGCTGCTGGGGGAGTCGGGCACCGGCAAGACCCTGGTGGCCCAGGCCCTGCACAACCACAGCGCGCGGGCCGCCCAGGGTTTTGTCGAGGTTAACTGCGCGGCGCTGCCGGAGCAGTTGATCGAGGCCGAGTTGTTCGGTTCGGAAAAGGGCGCCTACACCGGCGCCCATCAAAAGCGCGCCGGGCTGGTCAGCCAGGCCAATGGCGGCACCTTGTTTCTCGATGAAATCGGCGAGTTGCCCCTGGCCCTGCAAGCCAAGCTGCTGCACTTTCTGGAGAACGGCAGTTACCGCGCCGTAGGCGCCAACGCCGCCAGCCACGCCGATGTGCGGGTGGTGGCAGCGACCAACCGTGACCTGGCCGAGGACGTGCGCCTGGGGCGGTTTCGCGAAGACCTGTTCTACCGCTTGAACGTCATCACCCTGGACATTCCCGCCCTGCGCGAGCGCGGCGAGGATGTGCTGCTACTGGCCCAGCACTTTGCCCGCCGCCAGGCTGCGGAGGAGGGCGTGGAGCCGATCCGCTTCGCCGCCGACAGCGCCACCGCGCTGGTGCACCACCGCTGGCCGGGCAACGTGCGTGAGCTGAAAAACCTGGTGGAGCGCCTGACGATCCTCAGCCCCGGGCAGCTCATCAGCCCCGACCTGCTGCCGCTGCCCCCGCTGGGCGCCCAGGACGCCCCCCAAGTGTTGGGCGACCAACTGGAGCGCGCCGAGCGCGACCTGGTCAGCGATGCCCTGAGCCGCACCGCCGGCCACAAGGGCCTGGCCGCCAACCTGCTGGGGATTTCCCGGCACGCCCTCAAGCGCCGCTTGCAGCGCCTGGGCCTGGGTTGAGCGCAAACCGCTCAACCGCGCGCAAGGGTTGAGCGCTTAGCGCTCAACGGCGTGCTCGCGTGGCCATAAACCTCTGTGGCAGCGAGCCTGCTCGCGATCGGGAACATCACCCCCCACAGCCCTGATGCCCTCGCGAGCGGGCTCGCTCCCCCCGGCCGTCATGGCTGTGCCAGCATCCTGGCACAGCCCTTGCTCTATCCCTTCCTGCTAGCTAACAAGAGGCGTCGCGAACGCCCTAAAGGAAAAGCCTTATGTCCCTGCCACGTCCATGGTTTCACTGCGCCCTTGCCCTGGGCGGCCTGTTGCTGAGCGTTGCCTCGGTGGCCCAGGTCGGCCGGGTTGAGCTGGGCGCGGCCGCGTCCCAGGCCGACTTGACCATGGGTTGCCTATACCCGATGACCGAGCGCGCAGCGATCTACGGCCAGGACAGCATCGCCGGGGTGCAAGTGGCGTTGATCGAATTGCAGGCCATGCGCGAGGCGGGCGACAAGGTGCCGCGCCTGCGGGTGATTATCGATGACGACCAGTCCAAGGCCTCCTATGGCGTAGGCCTGGCGAAGAACTTCATCCACCAGGATGGCGTGCAAGTGTTGTGCGGCATGGTGTCGTCGGGCGTGGGCCTGGCGGTCAGCGAGTTGGCCAAGCGCGAGCAGGTGCTGATGATTGGCACTGACCACGCGTCCTCGCGCATGACCCTGGAAAACGGCCACCCCTGGTATTTTCGCGTCACCAACGACACTTGGACCTCCATGGCCGCCGGCGCCCGCTACCTGCAGGCCCTGCAAAAGGAAACCGGGTGGAAACGCCTGGCCTTTATCGGCCCCGACTACGAATACGGTCACGTCTCGCGCGACGACCTGCACGAAGCCTTCGCCCGACTCGGCGTGGCGTTCGAGGACGTCACCGAGCTGTGGCCGCGCCTGTATGAGCCGGATTACTCGGCCTACATTGCCGCCCTCGAGCAGGCCAAGCCCGACGTGATCGTCTCGGCCCTGTGGGGCGGGGATTTCCACGCCTTTGTCACGCAAGCAGCGGGCACGCGGCTATTCGAGACCTCGCGCCTGGCCAACTTCGATACGGGCGGCAACTACGATTTTCTCGTCTCGCTGGGCGACAAGGCGCCGCCGGGGCTGATCCTCTCGGCCCGCCACCACAACAACTGGCCCGACACGCCGCGCAACCGCTCCTTCGTCCAGCGCTTCCAGGCCCTCAACGGCCGCTACCCGACCTACGCCGCCCAAGGCGCCTACACCGGTGTGATGGTGTTGGCCAAAGCCTTCGAGAAGGCCGGTGGTAGCACCGACACCCAGGCCCTGATCCACGCCCTCGAAGGCCTGGAAATCGCCTTGCCGGAAGACCCGCCCGGGTTCGTCTCACGCATCGACCCGCGCACCCACCAGCTCCAGCAAACCCAAGCCATCGGCACCCCGGTGGCCAACAGCCAGTTCCCCCCGGCCCAGGTCATGCTGGGCAACTGGGCCGTGTATTCGGCGCAAGAGCTGCAAATGGACAGCGCCACGATCAACCGCCGCTTGGCCACGCACGCCGCTGGCAAGCCGCGCCCCGAGGGCCGAGCCCCTTAACCACCCCTGTGTCTTGAATCGAGAATGGAAAAAGCCATGCACAACTATAAAAAAAGCGCACGCAAACACCCCTTGGCCCTGGCGATCACCGCCGCTGGCCTGGCCTTGAGCCTGAGCACCACGGCCCTGGCCGCGGAAAACGGCAAGTTCCGCATCGGCGTCGTGACCTTCCTGTCCGGCCCGGCGGCGGGGCCGTTCGGCGAGCCGTCGGCCAACGCGGCAAAAATCCTCGTGGAAGGGCTGAACCAGGGCAAGTTGCCCGCGCCCTACAACACCCTGGGCATCAATGGCGCCGAAATCGAAGTGGTGCTGATCGACGAAGCGGGCGGGGCGGCCAAGCAGGTAGAGGAATTCCGCAACCTGGTGCAGCGCCAGAAGGTCGATGCGGTGGTGGGCTACATCTCGTCCGGCGATTGCCTGGCCATCGCCCCAGTGGCTGAAGAATTGGGGGCGATGACCGTGTTCTACGATTGCGGCACTTCCCAGTTGTTCAAGGAGGACAAGACCCCGCAATTCGTCTTCCGTACCAGCCTTGATGCTGCCGTGGACAACATTGGCGCCGCCCGTTACCTGACCAAGACCCGCCCTGACGCGCAGAAAGTCGCCGGCATCCAGCAGAACTACGCCTGGGGCCAGGACAGCTGGAACGACTTCACCCACTCCATGGAGCAGTTGATGCCCAAGGCCAAGGTGGTCGAATCGCAAATGCCGAAAGTCTTCCAGGGCCAGTACGGCGCCGAGATTTCCGCGTTGTCGGTCAAGCGCCCGGACATCATCCACTCCAGCTTCTGGGGCGGCGACATGGAAGCCTTGGTGCTGCAAGCCAACGCCCGTGGCCTGCTGGAAGACGCCACCGCCGTGCTCACCTGCGGTGAGTCGGCCCTGGCGCGCTACAAGGACCAGGCCCCGGACGGCATGATTATCGGCGGCCGTGGCCCGTTCGGTGCCTTCGCCCCGGAAAACGACCTCAACCGCTGGTTCAAGGACAAGTACCAGGCCACCTACAACACCGCGCCGACCTACCCGGCGAGCAAAATGGCCCAGGCCATCCTTGGCCTCAAACACGCCGCGGAAAACGCCAAGGCGCAGCCGGGCAAGGTGCCAGCACCGCTGGAAATCGCCAAGGCGTTCAAGGGCGCGACCTTTGAGTCGGTGTCCGGCACCGTGCAAATGGCCCGCGCCGGTGGCCACCAGGCCATGCAAGGTATCGCCTACGGCGAATACCACTACGACAAGGCCGCCAAGCAGGGCAGCGTGCAGAACGTCATCGCCTTCTCCGGCGAGTGCGTGACCCCGCCAGACGGCACCACCGCGCTGGAATGGATCAAGGCCGGGTTCCCGGGCGCGCAGTGCAACTGAACCGCCCCGCGTGATTGAGCCACTGTGGCGGGCCTGCGGGCGCCGCCACCTTTTTGCCAAGGTAGGACCTCTATGATGAGTCTCTTCGCGGTGCTGATCGACGGCACCATCTATGCCTCGTGGCTGTTTCTGGTCGCGGCCGGGCTCACGGTGATTTACGGGGTCATGCGCATCCTGAACATGGCCCACGGCAGCTTCTACGCCATTGGCGCCTACACCGCCGCCTCGCTGGTGGGCTGGTATTTCAACAATGGCATCGGCCCGGTGTGGGCCGGTTACCTGTTGATGCTCGGCTGCGCCCTGGTGGCAGGCCTGATCGTGGGCCTGATTATCGAGCGCGGCCTGCTCAAGTTCATGTATGGCCGCGATGAAGTACTGATGGTCATCATCACCTACGCGCTGCTGCTGGTGTTGGAAGACACCATGAAGATGATCTGGGGCGTGAACCCCTATTTCGCCTACCAGCCCTACGCCGAAATGGGCCGCAGCGCCCTGGCCGGGCTCAAGGTGTCCAATTACGACCTGATGCTGGTGGGCGTCTCGGCGGTGCTGGGCCTGGGCCTGTGGCTGTGGCTGGAACGCACGCACCAGGGCAAGGTTTTGCGGGCGGTGATCCACGACCGTGAAGTGGCCATGGCCATGGGCGTGAACGTGCGGCGCATGTTCACCCTGGTGTTTGTGCTGGGCACCATGCTCGGCACCCTGGCCGGCGCCTTGACCGCCCCGGCGATTTCCGTGGTGCCGGGCATTGGCGTGGAAATCATCGTGCTGGCCTTCGCCGTGGTCGTGGTCGGCGGCATGGGCAGTATCGAAGGCGCGGCCGTGGGCGCGTTGCTGGTGGGCTTGAGCCGGGCGGCGGCGGTGCATTACGCCCCCGAGTTCGAGCTCTTTGTGATTTACGGCGTCATGGCGCTGGTGCTGGCGGTACGCCCCCAGGGCCTGTTCGGCCGCGTCGTTGCGAGGAAGATCTGATATGCGCCTGGATAAAACCGAACTGATTTTGCTGGGCGTTGCCGTGGCCCTGGCCGCCGGCGGCTGGATCGCGCCGCAGTGGCTGGTGTTTTTGCTGACCATGGCGCTGGCCAAGGCCATGGTGGTGCAGGGCGTGGTGATGCAGATGCGCGCCGGCCTGGTGACCTTTGGCCAGGGCCTGTTCTTTTGCGTCGGCGGCTACGCCGTGGGCATGAGCGGGCACTTCTTGAACATCAGCGACCTGGCCGTGCTGCTGGCCATCGGCGTGGGGGCGGCGGTGTTGCTGGCCATGCTCCTGGGCCTGTTGATGACCCGCTACCGCGAGATCTTCTTTGCCATGCTGTCGCTGGCATTCTCGATGATTCTCTACGGCGTGCTGGTCAAGAGCTCGGGCCTGGGCAGCACCGACGGCTTCAACGTCAAGGCCTGGACCCTGTTCGGCTGGTCGCCGGCCCATGGCCAGGCGCCTTTGGCGCTGTTCGTCATCATCGTCGCCACCTCCGCGGTGCTCGCGGTGTTGCTGCACCGCTATGGCCGCAGCAGTGCCGGGATGATGTGCGAAGCGATCCGCGAGAACGAAGTGCGGGTCGAATACCTGGGCCAGTCGCCCCGCTGGGTGCTGTACATGAACTACGTCGCCGCGGCCGCGGTGTCGGCCCTGGGCGGTGGCTTCATGGCCCTGTCGGCCGGGCATATCGACCCGGAAATGGCGTACTGGATCACCTCCGGCGAGTTCGTCTTCATTGCCTTGCTCGGCGGCACCGCCCACGTGGCGGCACCCTTTATCGCCGCCATCGTGTTCGCGGTGGTGCGTACCTACGCCATCGAACTGGTGCCCCATAGCTGGCAGATGATTCTGGGCTTCACCCTGCTGGCCATCATTGTCTTTCTGCCCAAGGGCTTATGGAGCCTGTTTACCGGTCAAGCCAGGAGGGCCAAGGCATGAACTGCATTCTTGAAACGCGGGGCCTGTGCAAGTCGTTCGGCGCCGTCACGGCGGCCAAGGACGTCAACGTGCGCATCACCCAGGGCGAAGTGGTGGGGGTGATCGGCTCTAACGGCGCCGGCAAAACCACCTTCATCAACATGGTCACCGGCTACCTCAAACCCAGCGGTGGCGAGATCCTGTTCAACGGCGATTCGATCATCGGCCGCACGCCCCGGGCCATCACCCGCGCCGGCATGGCGCGCTCGTTCCAAGTGGCGCAGTTGTTCCCGCAACTGAGCGTGCTGGACAACCTGTTGATTGCCGTGTCCGCCGCCGAGAGCCCGTTCCCGGCCTTGCTTGCGCCGATGCGCAGCGCACCGCGCATTGCCCGCGCCGACGCGATCCTCGCCGAGTTCGGCATCAGCCAGTGGCGCGACACCCTGGTCACTGCGGTGCCGCAAGGGGTGCGCAAGCTGATCGACATCGCCATGGCGCTGATCGGCGACCCGCAAATGCTGCTGCTGGACGAGCCCACCAGCGGCGTCAGCGCCGAAGAAAAAACCGCGCTGATGGACACCGTGATGAAAGTGGTGGCCGAGCACCGGGTGACGGTGTTGTTCGTCGAACACGATATGGACGTGGTACGCCGCTATGTCTCGCGCATCCTCGCCTTCTACAGCGGCGAAGTGCTGGCCGACGGCGCCCCCGAAGAGGTGCTGGCCAACGCGCGGGTGCAGGAATTCGTCACTGGCGGCCCCAAGGCCCACAAGGAGGTGCAGCAATGAGCCTGGAAATCCGCAACCTGAACGTGGCCATCGACGGGGTGCCGATCCTGCACGACGTGTCGCTGTACGTGGGCCCGGGGCAAATGGTCGGCCTGATCGGCCATAACGGCGCCGGCAAGACCACCCTGATCCGCGCCATCATGGGGCTGCTGCCCGCCGATTCGGGGTCGATCTTCTTCAATTGGCAGGATTTGTGCGCGCAACCGGCGTTTACCCGCGCCACCGCCGGCATCAGCTACCTGCCCGAAGACCGTCGCCTGATCCCGTCGCTGACGGTGGAGGAAAACATCCTGCTGCCGGTGTGGGCCAACAAGTTGGCCGACAGCGCGCAGCGCCTGGAATGGGTCTATAGCTTGATTCCCGAGATCGCCCAGTTCCGCGACCGCAAGGCCATGCAACTGTCGGGCGGCCAGCAGAAACTGGTGGCCCTGGCGCGGGCTTTGATGCCGGGCAACAAGCTGTTGATCCTGGACGAGCCTTTCGAGGGCGTGGCGCCGGTGCTGTCCCGGCGCTTGAGCGAGGTGATCGCCAAACTGGGCCAAGAGGGCCTGTGTGTGCTGATCTCCGAATCCGATGACACTCACTCTGCCGACCTGGTCGATGCCGTGTTTCGCATCGAACGCGGCAGCGTAACCGCAGGGTAGGGCGCAAGCATGTCGACATTTAACTTTGAAACCACGCCCCGGGTGATTTGCGAAATCGACGGCGCCTTGCGCCTCGGTACGCTGTGCCGGGAACTCAAGGCCGAGCGGGTGCTGCTGGTGAGCGACCCGGGCCTGCTGCGCGCCGGTTTGCTCGACGCGCCGTTGCAGGCGCTGTGTGAGGCCGGCGTGGAGGCAACGCTGTACAGCGACGTACAAGCCGACCCGCCCGCGGCCTCGGTGCAGGATGCCGTGGACGCGGCGCGCAACTGCCGCGCCCAAGCGGTGATCGGCTTGGGCGGCGGCAGCTCCCTGGACACCGCCAAACTCGTCGCCCTGCTGTGTGGCCGCGAGCAGGCACTGGAGGCGATCTACGGCATCAACCTGGCCCAAGGCCCGCGCTTGCCGCTGATCCAGGTGCCGACCACGGCGGGCACCGGCTCGGAGGTCACGGCGGTGGCGATCGTCACCACCCCCAGCCACGAGAAAAAAGGCGTGGTTAGCCCCTTGCTGTACCCGGACATCGCCTTGCTCGATGCGCGCCTGACCGTGGGCCTGCCGGCCGCCGTGAGCGCCATGACCGGGGTGGACGCCATGGTCCACGCCATTGAGGCGTACACCAGCGTGCACAAGAAAAACGTGCTTTCCGATGGCCTCGCCGTGCAGGCCCTGCGCCTGCTGGCGGGCAACCTCGACCGGGTGCTGGCCGAGCCCGGCGACCTGGCGGCACGCTCGGACATGCTCCTGGGCTCGATGCTGGCGGGCATGGCGTTCGCCAACTCGCCGGTGGCGGCGGTGCATGCCCTGGCTTATCCGCTGGGCGGGCAGTTCCATGTGCCCCACGGCCTGAGCAACGCCCTGGTGCTGGTGCCGGTACTCAATTTCAACCGGCCGGCGGCCGAGGCGTTGTACGCCGAGCTGGCCACGGCGGTGTTGCCGGGCCAGCGCTTCGCCAGCCCGGCCCTGGCCTGCGACGCCTTTATCGGCTTTATCACCGCACTGGTGGCGCGCATGCCGTTTGCCCAGCGTTTGCAGGAGGTGGGCGTGAGCGCCGAGGACCTGGATCGCCTGACCGACGACGCGATGAAGGTCGAGCGCTTGCTCATCAACAACCCGCGCCCGGTGCGCCGCGAAGACGCCCGCGCCATCTACGCCTCGGTGTTGTGACCCCAGGCCCTTGAGAGGAATGAGCATGAATTACGAATTCAGAAGCGTGCCCCGTGTGGTCTGCGAGGCCGGTGCGTTAAGTAGCGTCGGCACCCTGCTAGCGGGCCTCGGCGCGCAACGGGTGATGTTGGTGTGCGACCCGGGCATCGTCGCCCTGGGCTTTGCCGCCCAGGCGCAAACGGCGCTGGCCGCGGCCGGTTGTGCGGTGACGGTGTACGACCAAGTCGTGCCGGACCCTTCGGCCACGGTGGTCAAGCAAGCCGCCGAGCAAGCGCGCTCGTTCCAGGCCGATGCGGTGCTGGGCCTGGGTGGCGGCAGTTCCCTGGACGCGGCCAAACTGGTGGCCTTGCTGATCCGCAGCGAGCAACCCCTGGAAGACCTTTACGGCACCGACAAGGCCCTGGGCCAACGGGTGCCGCTGGTGCTGGTGCCAACCACGGCGGGCACCGGTTCGGAAGTGACCTGGGTGTCGGTCATCACTGACGAGCAGCAACGTAAACAAGCGGTGTATTCGCCGCAATTGATGCCCGACATCGCCGTGCTCGACCCCGAGCTGACTCTCGGCCTGCCGCCCAAAGTCACCGCGGCCACGGGCCTGGACGCCATGGTCCACGCCATCGAGGCCTACACCAGCCGCACCCGCAAGAACCCCATCGCCGATGGTTTGGCCATAGCCGCTTTGGCGCTGCTGGGCGCCAACCTGCGCAAGGTGTTGGCCGATGGCCGCGACGTCGCCGCGCGCACCGCGATGCTGCAAGGCTCGCTGATGGCCGGCATGGCATTCGTCAATGCCTCGGTGGCGGCGATCCACGGTTTGGCTTATCCGCTGGGCGCGCGCTTCCACATTCCCCACGGCCACGCCAATGCCCTGGTGATGGCGCCGGTGTTGCGCTTCAACCTGCACGCGGCCCAGCGCCAATATGCCGAATTGGCGGCGTACCTGTTGCCCGGGGAGCATTTCGAGCATGAAGCGCACGCGGCGCTCGCTTTTGTCCAGGCCATCGAGGCCCTGGTGGCCGACAGTGGCCTGGAGCTGCGCCTGTCCAACCTTGGCGTGGACGAAGCGGCGTTGCCGCTGATGGCCACCGAGGTGGTGGTGGGCATCCGCCGCCTTATCGACAGCAACCCCACGGACATGACCGAGCACGATGTAGAAGCCATCTACCGCGGCATCTACTGACCCACGCTATGGCGCCCGCGCCGCAACGCGGTACGCGGGCGTATCGGCTTTACCCCTGGCTTTTTACGGATCGTCCGCAACTGCGCAGGGCAGGGTTTTACCTGCGTTTTAACCAAGAGAATAAAAACAATGAAAGGTCGTACCTGCTCCAACGCTCAACTGGCCCTCAGCAGCCTGGCCCTGGCCATCACGGCACTGCCCGCCGCGGCCCAGGAAAGCGCCGGGTTCTTCGAGGACGCCAAGGCCAGCCTCACGGCGCGCAATTTCTACATCAACCGTAATTTCACCAACCCGGCGTATTCCCAGGGCAAGGCCGAGGAATGGACCCAGAGTTTCATCCTCGACGCCAAGTCCGGCTTCACCCAGGGCACCGTGGGTTTTGGCGTGGATGTGCTAGGCCTGTACGCCCTCAAGCTCGACGGCGGGCGGGGCACCACCAACACCCATTTACTGCCGGTACACGACGACGGCCGTCCGGCCGATGACTTCGGGCGCCTTGGAGTGGCGCTCAAGGCGCGGCTGTCCAAGACCGAGCTGAAAGTCGGCGAGTGGATGCCGGTGCTGCCGATCCTGCGTTCCGACGACGGCCGCTCCCTGCCGCAGACCATGCGCGGGGCACAGGTTACGTCCCAGGAAATCGACGGCTTGACCCTTTACGGTGGCCAGTTCCGTGGCAACAGCCCGCGCAACGACGCGAGCATGGACGATATGTCGATGACCGGTTTGGGCGGGGTCACCTCCGATCGCTTCAATTTCGCCGGTGGTGAATACACGTTCAACGACAAACGCACGATGCTCGGCCTGTGGAATGCCGAGCTAAAAGACATCTACAACCAACAGTTCATCAACCTGGTGCACAGCCAAGCCGTCGGTGCCTGGACCCTGGGCGCCAACCTGGGCTACTTCATCGGCAAGGAAAGCGGCAGCGAGCGGGCAGGGGAGTTGGACAACAAAACCGCCTCGGCCATGCTCTCGGCCAAGTACGGTAGCAGCACCTTCTATGTGGGCTTGCAAAAGGTCAGTGGCGACAACGCCTGGATGCGTGTCAACGGCACCAGCGGCGGCACCCTGGCCAACGACAGCTACAACTCAAGCTACGACAACGCCAAAGAACGCTCCTGGCAATTGCGCCACGACTACAACTTCGCCGGCGTCGGCGTGCCGGGCCTGACCCTGATGAACCGCTACATCAGCGGCGACAACGTGCACACTGCCACCGTCAGCGACGGCAAGGAGTGGGGCCGGGAGAGTGAACTGGCCTACGTGATCCAAAGCGGCAGCCTGAAAAACCTCACGCTGAAATGGCGCAACAGCACGTTGCGCCGCGATTACAGCAGCCTGGAGTTCGACGAAAACCGCCTGATCGTCAGCTACGCCTTCTCGGCGCTCTGATACTGCACGCCCGCATCCGCTTCAGTTCTTGGCACTGAGGCGGGTGCGGGGGCACGACTCAGCCCAGCCATTGAGAAGGTGGTTGTTTTTCAGGGCGAAGCAGGGCGTGCCTGGAACACTTCGCATAGGCGCTTGCAATGCCAACCGCCCATAGAAAAACAGCGCCGTCAGCCAGGTGGTCAACCAAACGAAAAACCCCGCCCAAAAGGTGTGGGACATGTAGTGCCAACCTTGCAGTACCCGGGTGGTGCCGTAAAAAAAGCCCAGTAGCAGCACCGCCATTAGCAACTTGCGCGCATGGGCCCAGCGGTGGCGCAGGGCAACGAAATACAGGGCCAGCAAGGTAAACCCGCTGGACGCATGGCCGCCCGGCCAGCAGCGACCAGCCCCGGCCTTGTCCAACCACGTGAAATTCTCGAACCATTCCTTGCGCAACTCAGTGCCACCGTAGAGCGTGGTTTCCACCGGGCAGTACACGCTGGTGTGGCTTTTGAGGTAATGGATAACCAGGGTGCACAGGGCAAAAGCGACGACGACGAACAGCAAGTCGCGGCGGTGCCGGGTGGTAAAGCGCAGCAACGGGGCGATGCGGGTTTTCTCCAGAAAGCGGCTGGGCCGACGGCTGGCAAGGCGTGGCCAGACAAACGACAGCAACGAACCGATCAGCGCCCATTCGCCGGTCCAATCCGGCAGGACCCTGGGCCATTTATGGGTGACGATCTCGAACCAACGGCTTTGGCGCATCAGGAATTGGCCACTGGCAGGGTCAACCAACAGGTTGCTGATAGCGCGGTCCAACTCCGTCAGGTCAAACACTAGGAACACCGCCATCGCCAGCAACATCGGCAGGCCCAGGTTGAATAGATAGAAGCGCGAACGGGACGGTGCCTGCATGTTCATTGCCCGGCGCCGGCGGCAAGTGTGCGCCACTGGTTGGCGTTCATCTGGCCGAGGATGCGCGCTTTGCCCTGGCTGCCCATGGAGATGAACAGGGCGCTGGCATAGGCGCTTGAACGCTCGCCGCCAGGGACGTTCAACTGACGCTCGACATAGTCGATGCAACCACTGTGGGTCACCAGCACCAGGTTGTGGCCTTCGGTTTTGTGCTTGAAAGCCGTGTCGGCGAAATCCCGGTCGCATCGGTTCAACCAGTCCTGGGTGGCAACGGCATCGCCGAACATAAAATGCGCCGTCTGCTGCGTGCGCACCGTAGGGCTGCTCAGCACTTGCGCCTGCTCCAGGCCCAAGCGCTGAATGCCTTGGCCTACGTCGGCCGCGGCCTGACTTCCTTCGACTGTAATACCACCGGGGTCGCCCAGGCAGGGGTTCGGCGAGCGGTCGCAACGCTCGGCATGGCGGATCAGGACAATCACCGCACCTTTGGCCCAATCGGCGTAAATCCCGCGGCTGAGCATTTGCTGTTCATTGCCCACATTCATGATGAGAGTCCTCGACGAAAGCCAGGTGGTCAGCGCGACCAGGGCCAGCAGGGTAAACAGGCCAATGGCCAGCGCTTTTGCGCCGGGCCGGCGGCGCCACTTAGGGCGGGATGCAAACACGGGGGTTTCGATAGCGCCTTGCAGCATGCTGTCACTCCGACAGGCAGGACGGGAATGTGAGCACTGTAGGAGCGGGGGTGTGGGGGGAGGGTGAAGGGGAAGTGAAAAAAACCTTATGGAGCGGGGGTTGTTGCAGTGTCTATTTATAACTCAACTAAAGAACCATTTAGTTTAGTTATAATCATCAGCTATTAAGGAGGAGGGTAGCGCATTAAATGAACTAGGGGTCGTTCATCCTTGGTCGCTATCTTCCAAGCATGTGCGTTATCTTGCAAAGCTGCAGCAGACACGTGTAATCGGTAACAAGCCACGTAAATCAAGGGCTCCAGCGTTGCGAAGCTCCTGGCTTTGGTGTCTAAGAACTGAACAAAAATGAGTGAAAGGACTGTTGTAATGACAAATTTGTCGCCCTGGATGGTTGAAAGCGCTTATCGCTATTTGAAGGCTGCGAAGCACCTTAGACGTGGCCATGACATGCTGGACATTGCGCAGATCAATGCTGCAATTGGCATGGAAATCCTGCTCAAAAGCTTCGTATCAAAGCCCAATGGCAACCTTGGCCAGGTCAATGAAACTTACGAACTGGACATGGGCGCAATAAAAACTGCGCATGAGCATTTGAAAGCGACAGACAGAATTCCGGCTTATCGGAAAGACAAAGGGCCTAATAAGCACGATCTGCTTACGTTGTTTCATGCGATACCTGAACCGATCAGGCAACGTATCCGGCTTGATCGTCACGAGCATTGGATCGAGAAGGATCGGGAAGTTTTCACTAATGCGCGTTATCGATATGAAGCCGGAGCTCCTGGAGGTTACGACGATATTTTGATCGGTGTCTTGGACGAACTGATTGAGGACGTTGTGCATTGGTATCGTGAGCTGGGTAGCAAAGATGTGTTCATCGTGTGTTACGGAATGACGCCGGCCGATTTTCAGCCCAAGCCAGGCAAGGAGCCTAAACCGTCATGAGCCTGGCTTCAAATCTGACCGCCAGAGCCCCCCAGCTCCGCATAGGATGGTTCGCATAATGTATATTATGTTAAACCATATGCTATGTCAGATATGTTCATAAGCCTCCTAAGCTGCTGATTCGACAAACCCGTGTAATGAGGTGGCCGCCAATGAAGCTGGTTCAATGTCGTTTCTCGTCCGGTCAGCGCGTGCCACTGCTTGTGCAGGATGGTCCAGCGGCGCCATTGCCCATACTCATTCCGTTCATCTACGTCCAACTCAAACTCAGACATCGCGCTTACAGCACTGCTACGGCTCATCTACGCGCGATTCAATGCTGGAGAGTTCGACGCTATCGCGATACTCCGGCACTGAAACCGACCACCCCAACTCCAGACTGATACGCCGGCGCAGCACATCCGACGCGTTAGGTTCCCCGTGGACGACAAAGGTATGTTTTGGAGGTCGCTTGAACCCACGCAGCCACTGCATGATTTCATCGGCGTCGGCGTGTGCGGACAGTGTTTGCATTGGAACTACCTCGGCACCGATTGGCACTTCTTTGCCGTGGATACGAACCGAAGACGCTCCCGCAACAATTTGCGCGCCACGGGTGCCACCGGCTTGGAAGCCAGGCATCAGCAGCGTGTTAATCGGATTGGGAGCCAGTGCCTTGAGGTGATGGACCACCCGCCCTCCTGTCGCCATGCCGCTGGCGGCGATAATCACCGCTGGGGTGCGTTGCTGATCAAGCGCTCTCGAATCATCTACGGTGCGTACGAATTGCGCCACATGGCACATACCTTCGCAGTCTTCCATGGATAATCTGTGCTCGCTCCGAAAGCGCTGGTACAGAATCGTGACATCAGTGGCCATCGGGCTGTTGAGGTAGATTGGGATATCGGGAATCGCCCGTTTGCGCTTCAACTGATACAGGTGATACATCAGCAACTGAGCGCGCCCAACCGCGAACGATGGTACGAGGGTGATCCCTCGGCGTAGCGCCGTGCGGGTGATGACCTCGGCCAATTGCGCCTGTGGCGACTCGTCCGGATGTTGGCGATCACCGTAGGTAGACTCCACCAACAGATAATCCGCTTGTTCTACAGCTTCCGGAGCGAACATCAAAGGATCGTCAGGCCGCCCCAAATCCCCTGAAAACACCAACGTCTGGCCGCCAGCAATCACCTCCACCGTCGCGGCCCCCAGGATATGCCCGGCACAACGAAGTTGAATGGTCATATCCGAGGCAATTTTCAACTTGTGGTGCAACTCCACCGGCCGCAACAGTTTTAGTGCTCGCTCGGCATCTTGCTCAGTGTAAAGCGGCAACGCCGGGCTGTGCTTTGAGAAGCCATGCCGATTGGCAAACTCAGCCTCCTCTTCCTGCAGTCGGCCACTGTCCAGCAGCAGAATTTTCACCAGCTCACAGGTAGCGGGCGTGGCGTAGACCGGGCCGCGATACCCATTGCGCACCAGGACAGGTAAATAGCCGCTGTGGTCGAGATGGGCATGGGTCAGGACAATGGCGTCGAGATCGCTGACCGGAAGCTGGAACGGGTCCCGATTGTGTAATCGCAGTTGTTTGTAGCCTTGGAACAGACCGCAATCGATCAGCACATGTTGGTTGCGATGGTCCAGCAAGTACTTGCTACCCGTCACCGTACCCGCGGCACCTAGAAATGTGATTCGCATGGCCGTTTTCCTTGCGCATTCAGGGGGAGCGCTATTGATCGCTCCTTTTGGCTCACGGCAAGTTGATTTTTATCAACTGCAAGCTCTACGGCGTTGCTTTAAATCGGGCAAGGCTAATGGCTTGACGATCATCAAGCTGCACGGTGCCCGGTTCAACACGCTTTCGGCGGTATCGCCGATAAACCGCTCAGGCCCATGGTGATAAGCCGTGCCCAGCACTACCATGTCGAAAGCATGCTGTTGAGCGAACAGTGCAATAACCTTGTCGGGGGAGCCCGTCAATAAATGTCGGTGGGCATCCTTGATGCAGTAGCGCTCGGCAAGCACATCGAAAGCCTCTTGTTGGGCATCCTCGATAGCGTCTCTCAAATTCTCATCAAGACTGCCTGTCGGTACACTCATCGGCGCATCGCCTATCTCTGACCAACGACTGACGTTAAGCAAGTGCAACTGCGCACCGCAACTGGCCGCCAGAGTAGAGGCCAGGTCGAGTATTCGGTCATTCAATCCCTGAGTGAGCTCCTCCAGATGGGACAGATCGATCGCCGCGAGAATTTTCAAGGGCTTGGGATTTTGGGCGCTGGTCACCAGGTGCAGGTGGGTCGGACACTCGCGTAGCAATCGCCAGTCCACAGGCCGATGAAAGGCGCGGTCCAGAGCCGGCACATAATGGGTGTCCTTGATCACCAGGTCCGGAAGAAAGTCGTTCACGTATTCCAGCAGGTTTGTCAGGTTCGACCTGGCCCAGACCACTTCGGTGGTCACCTGTATGCCGCTGCATCGTTGAAACCGGGCCTGCTGCTCCAGCCAATGACGGTGAACCTGCAGATAGCCTTCTCGTGCCTGTGCCATCGCGTCATGGTCAAGCAGACCGGCTACCGCCAGGGCCTGGACATAATCGAACGCGACAATGTGCAATAAGGCACCGGTTGCACCCGCCAAGGCATGTGCACGCTCAAACGCCGGGGTCAGGGTCATTTCGCTGGGGGCTATCAATAGAATGCGTTTGAGTTTGAGCATCACATACCTCGCCCTGAAACCTGCCTGAGTGCAAACCCGCCTGGTTGTCGAGCCTTGGGTCAAACGTTTGTTACTCGAGCGAACTCATGACTGCAGCCAGCAACAAGTCCTGTCGACTTGTTGCGACCGGAAAGCGGCAGTTCGATTATTTGGCGTTATGCCGAGGGGGGATCTGACTTTTATCAACTATTCAACAGCTATCGTTAACGGAGCGACTGGCTTTCGATGACTTAAACCCTTGTTGATTCAGCTCAACGATTTTCCGGCTTCCTCGCGCAGAACTACGCAGATGCACTGCCTCCCCTATCGCTGGAGATTTGCCATGCTGGCAGTCACGCTGATCAATACGCTGGTGGTGGTCATCGCCGTAGTGATCCACTACGAATGCCTGTTACGCCTGAATGACTGGCTGCCCCGGCTCAAGGTGTGGAACCGCTTCAGAATCGTGGTTGGCGTATTCGGCGCCCTCCTGGCCCACGCCATAGAGGTCTGGTGCTTTGCGCTGGTCTATTACCTGATGGTGCACTCAGGGGGATGGGGCAGCCTGACGGGCAACTTCGACGGTTCGCTGATGGACTGCGTTTACTTTTCCTTTACGACGTACACGACCATCGGCTTCGGCGATATTTCGCCTGTGGGCAACCTCAAATACTTGACCGGCCTGCAAGCCCTTACCGGGCTGGTGCTCATCACATGGACCGCATCCTTCCTGTTTCTGGAAATGCAAAAGTACTGGAAGCGCAAATAATCCCCTTTCTGACTCGTATCAGACTCAACTGACGGTCTGGATCAAGTCTGGTACGCACAGGATCTAGACCGCCAGAACGCAGCAGGGCACCTGATACAGAATATGCTCTGTCGTGCTGCCCAGAAGCTTGTCCACACCATGGGACTGGACTCTGCCCATCACGATCACATCCACATTGTGTTCATCGGCAAACTCACTCAACGCCTTCACCGGGTTTCCCTCAATGAAATGCCGACGATCGGAGGGCACTCCGAACCGATCTGCCAACTCAATGAACGACGTTTCCAGGTCTCTGCGAAGCGCGTGGGTCAGGTCAGCGAGGGTCAGGCCGCCTATGTCCGCCAGAAAAGCGGCCGAGATATCGCAGGCATACAGCAAATGCAGCTCGGCGTTGCACTGCATCGCAAGGCTGCAAGCCTGCTTGATGATTCGGTCGTTCAGTTCATTGTCGGTAGACTCGACATCCGATACCTCGACCGCTGCTACTACCTTGCGAGGCAAAACGAAGCTGCTCCCGCCCACCAGAAACACCGGCACTGGACAGTGACGCAACAAATGCCAATCCAACGGGGTGAAGAAGGCCCGCTTGAGCGCGGACTCATGCTGAACCTCCTTGACCAACACGTCGGGTTGCATGTCCGTGACGTGTTCAATGATGTCTTGCTTGATGTCCTCGGCCCAGGCCACCTCGGTGGTCACCTCTATCCCCCTGCCACGCAAATTTTCGGCCTGAGCCTCAAGCCAGCCGCGATGGTCCTGCAGGTACCGCTCCCGACCCGATTCTCGATCGCCCTCTTCAAGCAGCGATAACCATTTGGACGAAGGGCTCAGCGCCGCGATATGCAAACTTGCACCGCTGGCCTTGGCCAGCGCCGCTGCATGATTAATGGCTGAGGAATGGCGCAACGCCGGGTTGATGATCAGTAACAGGCGTTGATACTGGCTCATGAAAAATCTCCCGTGGGGTGGATATTCGGCTCAGCCTGGACGTCATGTGCCTGCAGTTGCTCGGCACTCAGATAATCGCTCATGAACTTCTCCTCTAGAGGATCAGGCCACCAACAGGTTTTTTCGATTCTGAGCGCCTGCAGCGCTCATGACTTGATTTGCATCAAATCTCAAAGACTGCATATGAATTGAATTGCGCATGGGAGCCAGCCGACAGAACGGTTTTCTACCCGTTTGTCTGTTACGTCCACAATAGGTCGGAAAAAACAGTGGTTTGGGCTATTAGCACCTATGCTAAGCCCATCCATACGGGGGCATTTAGATCATGTCTGAAGCCAGGCCGTTTCAAAGTCAAAACCTAAAGTCTGCATGTTCCAACTGCAGCGTCTTGGAGCTGTGCCTGCCGCTTGGCCTGACCGGTCCGGAAATCGAACGTCTCGACACACTGATCGTGCAACGATTCAAGGTCAAAAAGGGCGCGGCGCTTTATCGCGCAGGCGACCCGTTGCGTTCGCTGTATGCGGTGCGAATCGGTTCGTTCAAGACTAGCGTGCTGTCGGTCGATGGTCGCGAGCAAGTCACGGGGTTCCAGATCCCCGGCGAAACGCTTGGTCTGGACGCCATCAGCACCGATCTGCATGCGTGTAATGCCGTTGCTTTGGAAGATAGCGAGGTCTGCCCCATCCATTTTGCTCACCTGGAAAAACTTGCCCGAGAACTGCCTTCGTTGCAGCACAACCTGAACAAAATCCTCAGCCGGGAAATCGTTCGCGATCACGACATGCTGATGATGCTGGGCAACATGAACTCGGATGAACGCCTGGCCGCTTTTCTCCTCAATTGGTCGCAGCGCTTGAAGGCCCGTGGTTATTCGTCCAGCAGTTTTGTGCTGAAAATGCGTCGGGAGGAAATTGGCTCCTATCTGGGCCTGCGCCTGGAAACCATCTGTCGAGGCATTGCGCACCTGCGTGACCAGGGACTGGTGGAAATAAGCGGCCGCGACGTCAACATCCTGAACATGGGCGGGCTCAAGCAACTGATCGTGGGCTGCAATCGCAACCTCCGTTGACACCTCCAACCTGGAGAATCTACATGCGTGCCATGGTTCTGGATGGCGCTGTTGCGCACAGGTCAGTTCAACGACGCGACAATGCTCATTCCCTGACACGCGACCTGACCACCAACAGACTGCCCGGCACAGAGTACAACGCCCGCTCTGTATTGCTGCCGATCAACCGATCGAGCCCCACCCGATGCGCAGTACCCATCACCACGACATCGGCCAGGTATTGCTCGACAAACTCACTGATCACCGGCACCGGCAGTCCCATGACGAAATGCCGTCGCTCCGGTGGCACCCCGTGACGCTCCGCCAGTGCAACAAACGCCTGGTGCAAGGATTGACGCAGTTCTTCGCTCAGATCCACGCCCCAACCGCCCCCGGCCAATGGCGCGTCGCTGTTGAAAGCAGGCGATAGGTCATAGGCGTAAAGCAGGTGCAACGGCGTATCGCATTGCAGGGCCAGGACGTTGGCCGTCTGAATGATGGTGTCGTTCAAACCGCTCAATTGTGTCGACGGATCGAACGGATCCACTGCCGCCACGATTCGGTGCGGCAAGCTGTAACGAACGTGGTTGACCAGATGCACGGGGATCGGGCATTCACGCAACAAGTGACAATCGAGCGGGGTGATGAACACTCGCTTGAGCACAGGTTCAAGGGTTACATCCTTGATCAACAGGTCGGGTTTGAGATCCTCGACCGTCTTCAAGATATCCAGCAGTGCATGGGTGGTGAAGACGGCCTTGACCGTCACCTCCAGCCCCAGGTCGCTGAGTCGATCGAGCTCTTCGGCCTCCCAGCGGCGGTAGCGACGCAAATACCGCTGTTGCTCTGCGTCATCGACTTTTTCTTGCCATAAATGCACCACCGGTGCCGGTTCGACAAAGGCCCGCACATCCAGTACGGCCCCGGCTGCCTTGGCCAAGGCGACGGCACGTAGCTGGGCGGGAGATTGATGCAGGGTTTGGTCAGCGATCAGCAGAAAACGTTGATATTGCCCCATCACACACCTCCGTCCGACTCCGGTCGTACAGTGCCGGGATGTTTTCAAGACTGCGCTCTATCAGCTGGCGCGGTTTGATTTACATCAAGCCCACGCAAACCGGTGCCGCCGGCACAGCTGTCTGATCCAGATCAGATTCAAACGTGGCCAGCGGAGTAGAAAAGAACTCAAACGCGAATTTTTTGCCGCATGCCAATCTTGCAAACCGCACTGGAGGAACACCCCATGCTTACCGTCAAAGACCACAACGATCGGGCCGCGGCCACCTATGCCGCGGTCGACGGCCAATACTGGATAGAAGCGCTCAGGGACGGTCGCCACGTTTTGATCCGACCACTGGCGCAGAAGGATCGCGACCGTGAATACGCCTTCATCAAACGGCTGTCTCCCGAATCCAGTCATATGCGCTTTCTCGCGCAGATCAGCGAACCCGGCGCTGCGATGCTCAATCAGTTGATGGACACGGACAACAAACAGCGTGTGGCCTACATCGCCCTGGTCCATGACAACGGGCAACTGGTCGAGATCGGTATCAGCCGTTACGCGGCCACCCGTGAGCAGGAGTGTGAATGTGCCGTCACGGTCGCCGATGAATGGACGCAGCTGGGTCTGGGCGCATTGCTGATGGACCACCTGATCAAGGCAGCCCGCAAAAACGGCTTTCGCCAGATGTATTCAGTGGACTCGTCCAGCAATGCCCCCATGCGCGACCTGGCCAAGGCGCTCGGATTCGAAACGCACAATGATCCCGACGACAGCCATCAGGTGATTCATCGACTTTACCTGTAGAAAATCGCCCCCGCGATGTTCCCGCCAATGGCTCATCGCGGGGCGATCCAGCCCTCAGGATTGCAGCTTTCTTCCTGGCTTGATCGCCAGCACACTGCACGGCGCCCGATGCAGGAGTTGCTCGGCGGTGGTTCCGATTAATTTGCTCAAGCCCCTGTGCTGCACCGTGCCCATGACAACGACATCGGTACGGTGGTCCGAGACGAATTCACAGATACTCGGCACGGGTACCCCCTCAATGAACTGACGACGTTCCGGAGGCACGCCGTGACGTTCAGCGATGGAGGCAAATGTCTCATGCTGTGCCGTTCCCCGCATCTCATAAACGCCGGTGGCCAGCGGCAATGCGCCAAAGCCCATGTCTTGGACGTATATAGCCGTCCAGTCATACACATGCAGCAACTCAAGACTGGCATCACAGACCGCCGCCAGTTTCGCCGCTGCCTCGATAATCTGGTCGTTGAACACACGGTCCTGATCTTCATCGCGCAACACATCAATGATGGCCAGCACGTTGCGTGGTCGGGCATTCAACGCAGTCGTCACCAGATGCACCGGTACAGGACAATCGCGTAGCAGCTGCCAATCCAGCGGAGTAAAAAATACTCGCTTGAACGCTGACTCTTCCTGGGCGTCCTTGATGATCAACATCAGCGGCATCTCATTGATGAAGTTCAGAATCTCCTCATAAGGATGCTGTACCCACACCACCTCGCTGGTGACCTCGACACCCTGCTTGCTCATCAATCCAGCCTGCTCCACAAGCCATTGGCGATGGGTTTGCAAATAGCCGTCCCGAGCTCGCTTGAATTGTTCCGGGGCGAACAGCCCGGCCACCGCCAGGGCCTGGGAATAGTCGAACGCCACGATATGCAACGGAAATTGCATCGCGAGCGCCAGCGCAGCAGCCCGGTCAAATGCCGGTGTCCGAGCCATGGCTGAAGGAGCGATCAAGAGTAAACGTTGAGATTGCGACATGGGGCACCTCAGCACACGGCCATTTCAATCCGAGAGTAGAACCACAGATTGATTACTCCTTGTTCCGACCACTTGATTTTTATCAGTTGCGCGCGCGATATCCATCAGAACAGCCCCATTCCTGCCCATAACGCCAGGGTCAGCAACACCTGGCCCGGGATCACGTAAGCGGCGAAGCGGCGCCCGCCGCTGACCCACGCCACCACGCATTTGCTGACGGAGTTGCTGCTGATCGCAATCAGTACAGGCCCGACAATGGCATCAAAGGGTAACTGACCAGACTTGGCCAAGGTGGCAATCGACGCTGTGGAAGCATGTGCGTCGGCAAATCCGCTGAACGTTGCCGTCAACATTACCCCCAGCTGGCCGAAATGGCTGAGCATCACAGACGAAACAAAGGTAATGCCGGTCATGGTCAATGTGACGATCAGGGCCAGCTTGAGGTTGAACGCCCCACCGACTTTAATCGGCTGGTTGGCCTCGATCGCTGACTTGGGAAACATCAGGCATCCCCCATACAACACCGTGGCGGCGGCTCCCGACATCAATGGCCCCCACATATGGCGCAGCAAACCGGGATCGACCGCCCCCAGGATCAAGCCGACCTGCGTAACGGTGGCCATATTGGACAGGATCGCGGCCGCGCTCAGAACCTTGATATTGTTGGGCTGCCGGGCGACGAGATGACCCATGGCAGCGATCGTCACAGTGCTGGAAGCGAAACCGGAGGCAATGGCGCTGATCGCATATCCGTAGCGGGTCCCCAGGGCCCGAACGGCGATATGCCCAACTGCCCCCACTGCCATCAGCAATACGGTCAGACTGCAAATAGTGCGTAGATTGATGGCCGCGTAGGGACCGATAAAACGGTCCGGTGCCAAGGGGAGCACGACAAGCGCAGCCGTCAGCAGGATAAGGCCGTTGCCTAACTCCGCATCAGTCAATTGGCTGCGGGCAAAGTAGTGAAGCTTCTCCCGATAGGTCAGCAATCCTGCCATCACCACACCGACAGCAATCGCCAGCTCGGGGTTTGTGGCACACAACGCCCCCAATACCAACACCGTAAATAATGCTGCTTCGCTAGTCACCCCGGGGTCGTTGCTCAGGCTTCGCCAATAAGCCACGGTGACGAGCAACCCCAGAGCGATGGCCAGGATGCCCACCAGCAAACCACCACCGACCTGCATCGCCACATAACCCAGCAACGCCGTAATGGCGAACGTCCGTAAACCGGCACAAGCGCGGGTTTCACCCTGATCCTTGTGCCGTTCGCGCTCAAGACCGATGAGCATGCCAATCCCCAGCGCTGCGGCTGCTCCTGTCAGCCCAATGGCTCCGTTCATTGGATCGTCAACTGGTTGAACTGCGCCCCACACTGGTCCACGTTGTTACTCCACGCGGTCGACGTAGACACGCTTGCCATTGAAGTAAGCCGTTTGACGGTCAGGCATCGGTCTTGTGTCGTCTGCCCGGCCGGTACCACTTGGCCAGACATGTGGCGCCTCGATACGCGCCTTGAGTTGGCCAACAAACGCCGGTGCTTCTCCCAGCGTGTAGACGTTCACTTGCAAGGCATCCATGCACACGACCCAGCAATGGCTTGCCGGTCTCTCCTTGATATCAATGATCATAGAGACCTCCGTACAGCTTCGAGTAAACGAGGACACCCTCACGGGGTGATCGCGACCTTCATCACGCCATCCCGTTGGTGCGCAAACAATTCATAAGCCGCTTCAATATCATCGAGTTTGAAACGGTGGGTCACCAGCGGCGACAGGTCCACTCCACCGCTTTGCACCACTGCCATCAAGCGACGCATGCGCTCTTTCCCGCCCGGACACAGAGTGGTGACAATGCTGTAGTCCCCCAGCCCTGCAGCAAAGGCGTCCAGGGGAATGCGCAGATCGCTGGAGTAAACACCGAGGCTGGACAGTCGACCACCCGGACGTAGTACGCGCAGGGCAGATTCGAAAGTACCCTGGGTACCCAGCGCCTCGATGGACACATCGACACCGCGGCCATCAGTAAGCGCCATGATCTGCTCGACTACGTTACCGTCCTTGAAGTTGACCACATGGGTCGCACCCAATTGTCGTGCGACAGTCATCCGCTCGGCCACGGCATCCACGCCGATGATCGTCGTCGCGCCTTTGAGGCGCGCACCCGCGACCGCACACAGGCCGATGGGGCCAAGGGCAAACACGGCAACGGTATCGCCGATATTCACCTCACCTCGTTCGGCCCCCGAAAACCCGGTAGACATGATGTCCGGGCACATCAGAACTTGCTCGTCACTGAGTTCATCAGGAATCGGGCATAAATTGGCAAGGGCGTCCGGCACCAGCACGTACTCGGCCTGGCAGCCATCGATGATGTTGCCGAACTTCCAGCCGCCGGTTGCGCGAAAGCCATGGCGGGTGTCTGGTCCTTCCTGGGAGCCGCAGCCACACAGGCAGGCATAACTTTGCCCGCTGGGCGTGATGGCACCGGCAATCACCCGTTGCCCTTCGATAAAACCGCGCACCTGCGATCCCAGCCGCTCAATGACGCCCACCGGCTCGTGGCCCACGGTCAACCCTTTGGCCACAGGGTATTCACCGCGCAAGATGTGTACGTCAGTGCCACAAATAGTTGTGGTGGTGATACGGATCAATGCGTCCAGCGGTCCGACTTCAGGGACGGGCTTGTCTTCCAGTACGATTCGGTTCTTTTCGACAAAAACAGCCGCTCTCATGGTTGCCATGGTGACCCCTCCTTTTACTTATGTAAGCCAAAGTCTGCAGGAGCCCAAAGACTGCGCCTGGGTATCGGACGAAAGATTGATAATGGTCAACAATTTCGTCACTGGACGAAGCCGGGACAACCGCACGTCGGGCAACACCCTCCATTCCCTTCCATTTGACAAAGATCAAACCCGGCGCCCTGAACAGCGGCAGGCTAGATTCAAGGCTTCACTGCCCAATAACACCGCAGCCATCGGGGCAAGCGATTACCTACCGGAGATCTGTCATGTCCGATCAATTACGCTTCATGCTGGTCGTTTCGCCGTTGATGGAAAACAGCCCCGCCTTCGACCGGGCCGCTGCCTTGGCCAAGGCCTCAGGTGCTGCCCTGCACATCGTGGCGTTCGATTATCTTGAAGGGCTGGCGACTGCAGGATTGGTCAATGGACAGGCACTGGAACAGATGCGGCTGGGCTATGTCGAGCGCCATCGTCAGTGGCTCGAAGACCAGGCCCGCCCCCTGCGCAAGATCGGTGTGCACGTCACCACGGAAGTCGTCTGGGTCGAAAGGCCTTTGCAGGAAATCCTCATACATCTCAAAGAACAGCCGATGGCCGTATTGATCAAGGCACTGGAACACGAATCGCTGTTGTCACGCCTGATGTTTACGCCATTGGATATCCACCTGCTACGTGAATGCCCGGTGCCCCTGCATTTTGTCAGTCATTCGCACAACACTTTACCGCGCAAGATCGTCGCCGCCGTTGACCCTTTTCATTCTGATGAGCAATACGAAGGCTTCAACGACCGTATTCTGCGCGAGGCCTCCAAACTGGCGAGCACCTGTAATGCAGAACTGGACGTGATCTACGCCCATGACCTTTCCAGCATCAGTGCGGACGAGTTCGGTTTCAGCAATGGATCGGCGTTTTTCTCCTCGGGAAAAGCCAAGTCGCTGTTCAAGGCGCAGGCTGATGCGTTTCGCGACCTTTCTGAACGCAATGGTATCCCGCCGGAACACCAGCACATGATCATGGGCAATCCGGCCAAGGTGCTGTCCAGCTATGCGCAGGCCTATGACACCGATGTGATTGTAATGGGACGCGTTGGACACCGCAGCATGGAGCGGTTGGTTGGCAGTACGGTAGAACATCTGCTGTACAAGTTACCCTGCAGCGTGTGGGTAGTTTCCCCGGAAAAAATCTGAACGATGGATAAAGCGCGTTTCAACAAAATAGGTAACGGGAGAATGAGGAATGAACGCTCAAATGACCGGGGTTACCTATTGACTCTGAGGAGGGTGTGGGCTAGGAAATGCGGGGCTTTCGGGGGGATCGGTTTTCAAGGGCTGGTCACAATCGCCGACTGTCGGCGTTGATAATATCTCTGATAAAGCGGCGCGCCGCCGCCGGCATTCCCAAAGGCGAGTTTTATTGGCCGGCGGTGGAAGCCCCCACCCCCGGGCGTCCTGCCGTATGAACAAAAACCCCACAAGTCGCAGTCTGTATCGACAGCAGATACAATCCGCCGCCTGCAGCTGAACGCAAACCCTACACGCCGAACTGAGGAAGCTATGAAGATTGGTCAAATAACACCGAGTAGAGCCGCGCCCTTCCTGGCTCTGATTGCGATATGGATGTTGCTGGGGTTGTTTATCCACTCTTTCGCTGGTGGTAGCCCATCAAAACCGCACTGGAGTCAAAGATGGTGGAATGATGAAGTGGTTCTTCACTCGGCAGGCATACTGTGTCGATATAGAGCCTTTCCAATCAGCGAACATTGGTTCTCACTAAGTGCACCAGGGATGGAGTGCAATGACCAAGAAAAACCAAACACGGTGAGCGACCTTGCAGATCAGCCCAATCTTCCGATTGTTTCATCTGAAACATTAGGCGGACAATCCGTTTACACGTCATTCCCGCCTGGAGCATTTATCATTGCTTCAGCATTCGTAAATCCTATCGCAAAATTTATGACAGGGCGGTTGCAGGATCTGAGTGCAACACGGTTATTGAATTGAAGCGGGAGCATCATGCCGCATCACCACGGCTTCTTGCATCACTTCGCCCATCACCTCGATCGGGCATTTGAAGTCGAAGCGTTTGC